>CALUPJ010000024.1 GCA_944322555.1 Candidatus Gastranaerophilales bacterium
CATTCATTTTTATGCTCTCTATAATCCCTTTTGCCCGCCATAATTGCAGAATAAGGTATGCACATATAAGAGGGGAGGAAAAAGACATCATCTTCAATAATCTTGTTTAATGCATCCTGATCCGGAAAAATCGGTTCAATTTTTTGAATAAAATCTATGGATTCATTTCCGATATTTTTCTTTCTCCATTCTTCAAGGTTCATAAGCAAAATTGCGGAACAGAACCATTTTAAAGGGTTTTTAAGTTTCAAAATATCAACCGCATATGTATCCCAGGTTAAATTTTCATACTTATTATTTTTAATATTATCTTTTTTTAATGGCATTTTATCTCTGACGTAATCCGGTAATGTGAACTCCTCAAAAACACCTGCCGCATACCCCGTAATATCAATATCATAAACCTTTGCAATATCACCAACCACATAAGAATCGCTATCAATATAGAGCAGTTTTTTCTTATCCTGAAAAAAATCTCCCATTTTAAGCCGGTCGAAAGAAGATTGGGAATATCTGCCATGTTCATTTAAATCAGGTATACCCAAAATCTTTCTGTCATAAATTTTTAGTACTAAATTTTTATATTTTCTCGTAATCAAATTAATTTTTGCCAGTGATTTTGGTCTTATATTGTTTTGAAAATAATGACATACATAAGTACGATTTTTATCCGAATGTTCCATAACCGATATTAGCGAAGTTAACATTAGGTTGACATACTTTTCATCAGAAGAGTATGTAAAACCAACTATTTCTCTTTCATTTGACATAAAAACTCCTTAAATCTCATCACATTTTAATCAAAATGTGGGGTAAATGAAAGGAACCAAAGGCCGGCACTTACTGATTGCAAGCAGAAGAAAGAATGGATTTGTCTAAGAATAATAATGTAAGTTTTAACTAAAATGTGTTAAAAAACAAATCGCCCGGTTTGTTTGAATTACTACTATACTATACAAATTAGAAATATTATGATATTATGACACCAGAATACATTTTGATTAAAATGTGATATTATGTTCTATAATATAAAATTAGCATAACTTTCTTCAATCTTATCCTGTTCAATCCCTATATAACGCAAAGTAATTTTCGGATCTGAGTGATTAAAAATTTTTTGGAGCATTGCCACATCCTTAAACTTTTGATAATGATGATATCCGAAGGTTTTTCTCATTGTGTGTGTGCCGACTTTTTCTTCCAATCCTGCAGCTTCACAAGCATCCTTTATAATGTGATATGCTGCAAATCGGTCGACTCTGTTTTTAAAAATGGTTTTAAAAAGAGCGTCATCAGCATCTTTATCTTTGGTGTATTCATCGAACATCGGTCTTAATTTTGAATTAATCGGGAATTTTTTGAATTTTCCTGTTTTCTTTTCAATAATTTGGGTATGTGTCTTATTTTTAACATCGCCGACATTGAGTGCAACAATATCAGAAATCCTCAGCCCGCAATTTGTTCCGATAGTAAACAAGAGCAAGTCACGCCTGTTCTTATTTGCTAAAATTCTTTCTACTTTTCGAATATCTTCTATTTTTCTGATAGGTTCTACTGTTGTCATACTGTCTCCTTTCTTTTCAAATACGAGACAATTATGGCAAAAAACCTCTATACCTTCTGCAAAACAAAGAATACAACTTTTGAAGAAAATTAGTTTAGAACAATGGTATTTTTACGTCTTGCAGTTTTATTTTTAACAAGTTCTTTATAGAGTTCTATTCCGCCCAAGAATGAATAAACATTATTGAAACCTTTCTGGACAAGAATTCTGGCCGCACAATAGCTGGTATAACCCGTATTACAGAATAAAACCACTTTTTTGTCTTCAGGAATTTCATTTAATCTGTTTCTTATTTCATTTATCGGAAGGTTAACCGCACCCTGTATTGTTTGTGTTTTATATGCTTCCGGCATCCTCACATCAATCAGATAGGAAGTTTCTAAATCTTCAAAATAAGCAGGTTTTATCAGCCCTCTTAAAATATTATCCGCATTCATCCCCAGAACATTAACAGGGTCTTTTGCGGAAGAGTACGGCGGAGCATAACAGAGTTCGCTGTCGAGCATATCCTGAACAGAGCCGTTATTTCTCATTATGGCAGATATCACATCCACTCTTTTCGCAACACCTTCATATCCGACAGCTTGTATGCCCAGAATTTTTCCTTCCGGTGAGAACAAGAATTTATATAAAGTTTGGCTGGCACCGGGGTAATAAGCAGCATGTGAGCGTCCGTACGTAAAAGTTTTCCAATACGGAATGTTATTTTTGATAAGTTTCTTTTCGTTTAAGCCGGCATTTGCTGCCGTAAGATTAAAAACTTTCAAAACTGATGTGCCCTGGTTATTTTTGTATACTGATTTTATACCGGCAATATTATCAGCTACAATTCTGCCTTGCCTGTTTGCCGGGCCTGCAAGTTGAACAAGCTCATATTCTCCGGTTATAAAGTTTCGGGTTTCTGTACTGTCTCCTGCCGCATAAATATTTTCGTCCGAAGTCTGCATATATTCAT
>CALUPJ010000025.1 GCA_944322555.1 Candidatus Gastranaerophilales bacterium
TTTTGCAGGCTAAACCCGATGTTTTGTCTGCAATCTTGGAAATTGTTAATATTGTTGAATAAATTTTGTATCATTATTATCCTATTTTAAACCTTGCTGATGTTATATCATCGATTTCTTTCATTTCAAGATATAAATATTCTTTGTAGAATTCCTGCTCCTGCTTTTCCTTTAATTTTTTTAGAGTTTCTACTTTTTTGTAAGCCTCTTGTACTTCTTCCTGTTTTTTTTGAAGAATAGCTCTCGTGTTTGCAATAATTCTTTCCTGATTTTTTGCATCTCCGGTAAGCTTAATTCCGAAATCTCTGTGATTTTCAATCTGTACAATATCGAGTTCGCCTGCATTATATAAAGCATCAAGCTCCTCTGCATTTTTTTCCTGTGCCCGGAAGATAGCTTGAAGTTTTTCAATTTGAGCATTAAGAGCTGTTACAATTTTTGCCATTTCCATTTGTCTTTGCTCAAGCTCTTTTTCACGCAGATCAAGAACAACCTGCAACCGAAACTTGAATTTCTTCAATTTTACCTACCTCGCCAAAGATGGTACATTAGTACCTCTTACACTTTACATCATGTCGGCATGCTTACCATCATATATTTGGTTGATATATTTCTTTATCGGGATGAATACCTTTAATTCCTTTAAACCCGCGCACAGGGTTATACTCCCAATTATATTTTTCGTAGAGCGGCAATATATTCTTATTTATACAATCCCAAACAATATCAGTATTATATTTCTTACCGCGCTTGTTTAGGTACTCAAGCAAAAGTTCGGTTTTAGTATTCCCTGCGCCGCGTCCCAGACCGCATAGAGAAGAGTCAACAATTATATCGCGTTTCATATAATTGATAAACCTGATAGAAAGCGCAAATGAAAGTTGTATATTATTATGAGAATGAAAACCTATTTCAATATTCTTGTCAACAATATCATCAAATACAGACATAATTCTGTCTAAATCCTCGGGGAATACAGAACCAAATGAATCTACAATATAAACAGCATCAGCACCGAGGAAATTAGCTCTTTTACAGAGCTTCCCGAGCTCCAAATCCGAATATTCCATAATATTGGAAGGTTGTAAAAAAACCTGGTAACCTTTTGACTTAACTTTTTCAACAGCAAAAGAGATACCATCCAGACTTTCTTTATGAAATGCAATTCTTATAATATTGATTTTTCCGTTATTAACAGGCAGATTATCAATATCATACCGGCCGTAATCAAACATAAGAGCTGCATTTTTTGCATTATATTCAAAATCCTGCGGGATATGAAACATAACACTTCCCGGCTCATGCCTGTCCTCTCTGAGCCAACCGCATTCAATGATATCAATTCCGGCATTTTCAAGGCTGCAGACTATACTGCCAATATCGGAAAACCCGGAGTTCGTGACATACGCTCCATCCCTCAGAGTACAGTCTAAAACCTTAATTTCCATAAAAACCTCTTTACATATCGTAACAAAAATATGAAAATTTGGCAATTTTTGGTTTGTTGTAAACTTATTATATATATAAGTGTGTAAAACTAAAGGAGTGTTATGACAAATCCAATGCTTAATCCTAATTACTCGGGCGTAACAATACAGATAGCAAATCCTGCCGTATATGCAGGAAACCCCGGTTGTGAAAACAGAATTTGTGCTATGCCGCAATATCAGAAAGAAGTCCAGCCTTATTTAACACAGCCTTCTCCATATGTTCAGCAACCGTTTATGCCTATGCAGACTCCTGAACGACCAATGCCGCTTTTAGCTAAAGAGCCGGAGGCACCGCTAAATAAAGCAGGTTTTGCATATCCGCCGCAATATTATTTGAATAATTATAATTATATGTCTCCGGAACCTCCGAAAATGAAAGAAGATACGGAACATATGAATCAGCCTTTTAAGGATATTCAACCGCAAACAACGGATGAAAAAAACGGCTTAGCTGTCCAAAATCCGGTTGATGAATTCCAACCGCAAACAATTCCACAGGAAGCAAACTCAGCAGAACAAATTTCCGCAAATGAAGACATGACAAAGTCGCAGACAATAATCAGTGAATTAAATGAAAGAGAAGCAAAACTAAAAGCAGAAAAAGAAAATAATAAACCAAAAGATATTATTCCGCTGACCGATGAATATATTAAATCACTTGAAAATTATTTGAATAACCCGAATGAAGATATCCGTCTTATGGCTTCAAAAGAAATTTTAACAAGACTGGATGAAGATAAAAACAGATACGATGATCCGGCTTTGAACGCATTATTGAATAAAATGCTTCAGGATCCTTCAAAATTAATCAGAATATCATCTTTAAGTGCATTCAGCTCTCAGCTTGCAAGCGGGAATGAATATACGGTAAAACTGTTGCAAAACATTCAGGCAAATCCGAATGCAGATAAAGAAGATGTTTTGCAGTCAGCAGACATTCTCCTCAAAATGTCAGCAGGAACAGATGCAAGAAAGATTCCTAATCCCAATACAAAATAAGAACAAAGGAGTTAAATCAAAATGGGCATTCTCGGAACAGTAGTTTGTAGAACAGCAGGTGCGGCAGGTATGGGTGCCGTACTTTATGATGCCTGCAAAATTGCAAAAGAAAATTCAAACCGTTATTCGCAAAAACTTGATGCTGACCATTTTGAACGAATTCATGCCTCAACGAGGACTCTTGAAAAAGAAAGCCCTGTTGATAATGCAATACAGGAGAAGGTTAAAAATTTTCGAATGAATACTCCTATCGTAAACACATACGGAAAAGTCAAAGGATTTATTTCAGGATTCTTTAATTCTCTCGGAGAAAATATATTACCCGTATCTTTTGCATCACTTGCACTTGCAGGGAAAGGCTTCTGGGCAAAACTCGGGGCCTGGGGGCTGGCCGGCTCACTCATATACACCATTGCAAGAGAAGGCTTCGGTTTCGGGAAACATAATCCTATGAACTAATCATCTTTGCGATTCATTGTTTTTGCATAGTTTTCTATTTTATCGTGTAAATCCGGATGATGCTCGTCAATTGCATCATTTACATCCGTCAGGAGTTTCCTTTGAACCTCTTTTTCTTTAGTAAATACTTCCATTTCCTTTTCTTTTGCGTACGATTTTATACCGGCTCTGTACATAAATCTCGGGCATATAAATACCATGGTTAATATACCTGCACCAAGACCTATCAAACCGGCACGCTTCCAGGAAGATGTAAAGCTCCTTCCGACAGCTGTTGTTACAGCTCCGGTTACAACCGATAACCCGCCTGCATTCATAATAGCCAGACGCCTCTCCATTTTTCTGTTAACCGGATTCCCTAATTCACGCCCCTTAAATGATACCTTAGGGGCTAAGGCATTTACAGGTTGAATCATAATCTCACACACACTTTCTATAATCTCAATACTTATATTTTAAACCCTTTTCAACCCTTTTTGTATAGTTCTCAAGTATTAATTTTGACATTTTAAAAACTATAATTAATCATACAAATAGATGTATCCAAATTTAATTAAATCTGTCAGAATACTATTGTGAGAATATATTATGCCCTTTGTATACAGATTACAGAAAATTTTGGATTTTCGTATCCGTAAGAAAGAAGAACAGCTTCTTGTAGTACAAAAAGCGCAGCAGGATGTTTATATAGCAGAAGAAAAAATCCGGCAGAACGAAGCAGAAATCCAACAGACAATTCAAGACAGGCGTACGGCAGATTTCAAAATGATGGAATACTATGACAAATACCTCCACCATCTCTGGGATAAAGCAGATGCCCTGGAACAGGAAAGACAAAGACTTCAGGCAATTCTCGAAGAAGAACAGAGAAAACTCGTAAAACTTGAACAAGCAGTAAAGGTTGTAGAAAAACATAAAGAAAAACAAAAAGAAGCATACCTTGAAGAACAAAAAGCTCTTGAGCTTAAACAATTCTCCGAAATCGGCGTTCAAAGATTCTTCATCCATTCAAGAGAAGAAGCTGAAGAACGGGAACTTGAAGAACAATTGAAAAAGATAGATATGGAATTATAAAATGAATATTGAACCTAAAACACAAATTACAACATCAATCTCTACTAATTCAACATCCCCTTCTGTACAAAAAACTGAAGATTCAGCAAAATTTACGGATGAATTAAAAAATTTATCCGCAAAAAAAACAGAAGAAACTGCCCAAAAATCTTCCAAGGAAGAAGAAAACGTAAAGGAAGCTAAAAATAAGAAAGAAAAAATAGAAGAAAACAAGACCGAAGAAAAAAATGAAGAGGTTGAAAATTTAACTGACGGGAAAGAAGAATCAAAAGATGTTTCTTCCGCAGAAGCTTTACAGACGCAAAATGCGGCATCAAATCCGGACAAACAAACAGATAATGAGTTCAAATTACTTAATTATAATAAAGCCCAAAAACCGCCGCAAAAAACTGATATTGATAAAAACATAGATAATACCATTAACGGGCTTAAGGATGCCGTCGAAGAGATTAATAACAAGCTCAATCAGACGGATGAAAAAAAGTTTAACCACCTAAAGCCTGAAGATATGTTTGCCGATAAAAATAAAAACGAGGCTGATAACTTGATTAATAATGATATGAATATACAAGAACCCAAAGACAGGCAGTTTACTCCGCAAATGAATCTGAATATGAATCTCAATTCCGGAGGACAGCCGTTTGCTGATTTTATGAATAATCAGGAGCGCGAGCAAAAACTCAGCTTGTCAGAAAAAGAGTTATTGGAAGAAAAAGCAATACTTTCAACTATGGATGAAAATATTGCAATTGCAAATAAAAATATGGCTCTTATGCAGCAAGAACAGACTGTAGTTGAAGAATCCGCTCCGAAAACTAAAACGGTTATTAATTCGGAAGGAGTAAAAAAAGTTGACAAAAAAACTAACGTAACCGTCGAAACAGTTGTTAAATACGACAATGTCATAATGGACAAAACGGATGTCGAATTTTTCACAAATCTTGTTGAAAAAGGCTCCGCAGAAGCTTCCCAACAGACAGCAAAATCTTCACAAGTCTCAAAAACTCTTGCTGATTTATTGGCAAAATCAATGAATGAAAATAAACCGGTAAGAATAGATTTTGACAATAACATTTCTGTCATTATAAAAGTAAGCAGGAACGGAAAAATCTCTGCAGATTTTCTCCCGAGCTCACAGGTTGCGGAAGCATACTTAAAAGAAAATTTACCGCTTCTGAGACAAAGATTTGATGATAACAACATTGAGTATGATGAACTAAATCAAAGAAAACAAAGACAGGAAGACGACAAGGAAAACCGAAAGAAGGGACGCCAAGATGAATGATATTTACACAACCGCAATTAACACCCAGAAAGCAACCGTACAATGGATGGATGTTCTTGCCGAAAACTTGACAAATGTTTACACCCCCGGGTTTAGGGAAAACAAAGTTACCTTCAAAACCTTTCTCGGCGGTGCTGTAATTGATAATAATGTCAAAAACCTCGGACAAGGAAAATCAACCCCCGGAACCTCTAATGAAAACCTGTTTTTTGAAGGTACCGGTTATTTTGTCCTGAGAACACCGGAAGGAAACGTATCATATACACGTCTCGGTGAATTCACTTTTGACTCCGAAGGAGTTTACAGAGCAAAAAACGGCGCAACCGTTCAAGGATATATTCTTAATGATAAAGGTGAAATTATGTCCGGAACAAAATCCATAACAGCGGATTTGTACGAAGAGACTGCCTTAAAAGGCGGAGCAATGAGTATTCCGACAACAAATATAAAATTATGGATAGATCCCAATAACGGAAAATTTTTAGGCAAGTATGACGAATACGAGATAAAAAATGACGGCACAATATACGGTAAAGCCGACGGCGGCAACCGTTCCGTACCTTTATACAAAATAGCAACTGCAAATTTCCATAATCCTAACGGGTTATATGAGGTTAAAGAAGGTATGTTCGTTGAGACTCCGGAATCAGGCAAACCTGTAATCGGTAGAGGTGAAATCCGTTCGGGACTTCTTGAACAAGCAAACACTGATTTTAAAAATAACATGGCAGATTATCAGCAGGCAAAAGTCCAGATGGAGCTTGTTAATGCTCTGATTAAATCAAACAAAGACCTCTTACAATCCGCAATGGAAATGGCAACCCAATAGGGGGGGTAAATGAAAGGGGATTCTTCCCTACAACTCCCGACTTTAAATAACAAAGGGGGTAAAATATAAGATAAACTCCCCTGTCAGTTCCCGGCTCCGCGTAGGGATAAAGAGGAAAATAAGCTTCCTGCCGTCCGGTTCCTCAATATTCCAACAGAATAGAACACATGTAAATATAAACATATTTAGTTAAACTCCGTTTTATAAAGGAATTAGTGGATAATTCCTTTTTATTTTGTTTAAAAATCTTATCTTGTTTTTGTTTAAATTTATAAAAAATAATACATATAGCGGATGTTTTGATAAATTATGTAAAGTTTTTTTAATTCTTGACGATAAAAAAATTGACAGTTGCAGAAATATCATTAAACCCCATACAGAAAGGTTTAACTAATATGTCCGAAATCGTAAATTTATTAACAAGAGTATTGACATCAAATCCCGCGGTTAACTCCGGGGCTATTACCAGAACCCGCAGCTCAAACCCGTTTGCCTCATCTTCCGGCAACCCGTTTGTAAGTTCAGGGAATAACCCGTTTGCAAACTATGGTCAAAACAGACCTGTTGCAGGCGGATATTTTGCAGGATATTACAATAATAAGCCTAATATTGTCGGACGACGACTCTTTATAGAGGTATAGACTCAAAAATATACCCGTTTTCCCCAAGACTGTAAGCTGTGCAAATTTGTGCACAGCTTTTTTGATTATGTTAGAATATTAGACATAGGGGAGATTTTATGAATAAAAAAATAATATCGTTGTTTTTAATTTTTCTTATGTTTTCATCTAATGTTCTTTCTTATGCATCATCTGAAGCAAAACAGCAAAATACGGCTGCTCAGGAAGATACACTTATATTACCTAAAAAAATAGAGAACGAAATTTATAACAGTATTATACAGGTATACGGCTCAGAACAAGCTGATACAGTTTATAACAAGGTTATGGAAATAGCAAAAAAAGCTATAGAAAAAAGGCCGGAAGAACTTAAAAAAGAAGATTTATCAAGAGCTGATGACTGGTATAAAGACGAAATCATTTATATGTTTTATGTAGACCAGTTTGGAGTTGTTTCGCCTGAGAAGCCAAATACTTTCAGAGATACTTCCGCGATGTTTGATTATCTGAAGGATTTAGGTGTGACAACCTTATATCTGCTTCCATTTGCGGATTCTCCAATGTCTGATGCGGGGTTTGATGTTAAAAATCCGCGTAACATCCGCGCCGATTTAGGCGGGAAAACACAATTTAATGAGTTTGTTACAGAGGCAAGAAAAAACGGATTCAAAATCAAAGCGGATTTAATCCTCAATCACGTATCTGACGAACATGAATGGTTTCAAGCTTTTCTCAGAGGTGACATTTCTAAAAAGGACTATTTTGTTGTAAAAAACAAAATGCCGGAATACAAAAAATACGTGGATGAACAAATTGGTACTGTTGTAGAGTATCAGGAAAAGAACGGTAAAATCTCAAAACGCCGTCTGATTTTCCCGGAAATTACGGAAAATCATTACAGAAAAGTTACTTTAAACGGTAAAAACTATTATTTTTATCACACTTTCTACCCGTTTCAGCTTGACGTAAACTGGGAAAATCCGGAAGTTTTATATTATTGGCTGGATACAATTAATTATTGGACTAATATAGGTATTGATATTTTCAGACTGGATGCAATCCCATATTTGTCAAAAGAAGACGGAACGAATGCTGAGAATCAGCCCAAAACACATGCAATACTTAAACTAATAAGCAATTACATTCAAATGACAGCTCCCAGAACGGTTATTCAGGCGGAGGCCTGCCAATATCCCAATGACATACTGCCGTATTTCGGGAAAGAAAGAAAATACAAAACTACAATTAATAATCAGGAAAAAGAAATAAAACGAACAGATGAATTTCAAATCTGTTATCATTTTCCATACATGCCTGCTATCTGGGCATCTTTAATCACCGGAGATAAACAGCACTTTATAAATGCATATAAAGCCACTCCGCAAATACCGACAACTGCGGCCTGGGGAGTATTTTTAAGAGTGCATGACGAATTAACTCTTGAGATGATTGATACTCAAACAAGAGAAATTATCTATAATGCACTGGTGTCTAAAGGTGCAGAATTCAGGAAGGGGCTTGGTGTAAGCGGCAGATTGGCAAATTTTTTGGATAATGATCCCGACAGAATTGAAATGGCATTTTCAATTCTTATGTCAATGCCAGGAATCCCCATTATATATTATGGCGACGAAGTTGGTGTGAGAAATAATTTTGAAAATGCGAAAAAAAGTGAAAAAGAAAGAATTGCAAGACATAAAGCAAGCAAATTCAAGCTTTTGAGCTATTTTGACAGCCGAGATATCAACCGGGGAGCGGTTCCCGCAAAATTATTTTACGGTTCATCAAAGGATTATTATGAATTTAACAGCAAAGTATACAAAAAAGTACAAAATCTGATAGCTCTGAGAAAAAGTCTGCCTTCTATGACCAGAGGTGATTTTACACTCGTAAAAACCTCCTCTCCAAACAACTTTGCTTATATAAGAAGTTATAAAGATGAAAAGGTATTGGTTATTAATAATCTTTCAGATGAAAAACTTGTTGCCGATATTACAATTCCTATGGATGTGGTACTCAAATCCGAAGGACGTATCAAACATTTCAAAAATCTTATAAATGATGATGACGTAAAAGTGGATATATCTCTAACCAACCGGACAATGCATTTAAGAATTGCACCTTACGGCGCTGTTTGGCTCAGGCTGTAAAGAATTGTTCTACAATATTAATATTTGTTGTATAATTAATATTATTAATTGAGAGGTAGGGAATTATGCAGGTTTCATTAAACTGGTTAAATGAATTGGTAGATTTAAGAGATTTGGATGTCGCTCAAGTTGCACACGAACTCACGATGAGCGGCCTGGAAGTTGAAGACGTTGAAGAAGTTAAACCTAAATTTACAAATATAATCACGGCAAAAATAGAAAAAATTGACAATCACCCGAATTCCGACCATTTACATCTTGTAACCGTAAATACGGGTTCCGGCTTAAAAACCGTAGTGTGCGGTGCTCAGAATATTGAAGTCGGGCAGGTTGTTCCCTATGCCTCTGTAGGCAGCAAAGTCTTAGACAGAAAAACCGGTGAACAGTTTGAACTGACTCCTGCCGTAATCCGCGGTGTAGAATCACAGGGGATGCTCTGTTCTGATGATGAACTCGGCGTTGCAGACAGAAATTATCAGGAAGAGAATGGTATTTTAATATTGAACAACATTTTCCCGAATGTCGGTTTAGGTCTTGATGTAGAAAATGTACTCGGATTTGAAAAAGATTATATTCTTCATACCGCACCTACGGCAAACAGAGGGGATGAAATGTCTGTAATCGGTATTGCAAGAGAACTTTCCGCTTTATTTAACCGTCCGCTGGAATTTGAATATGCATCAAGAGAAACTTTTCCTGCAGATTTCAAGGTTGAAATTAAAGATAATGATATATGCAAATATTATTCTATCGGTATTTTAAAGAATGCCGTCATAAAACCATCTCCGGATTGGATGCAAAAAAGACTTGCATCTTCCGGCATAAGAGCAATCAATAATATTGTGGACATAACTAATTATGTACTTCTTGAGTACGGCACACCTCTTCACGCATTTGATTTAGATAAGCTTAGCGGCTATCTTTGCGTAAGACGGGGAGAAGAAGGTGAAACTCTTGTCACATTAGATGAGGTTGAAAGAAAACTAAACAACGATACGGTTGTAATCGCGACAGAAAAAGAACCGGTCTGTCTTGGCGGAGTCTTTGGCGGCGCAAATTCAGAAATTGACGAAAATACGAAAAATATCGCACTTGAAGGTGCATATTTTACTCCAAAAGCAAACAGAAGAAGTTCAAGAAGCGTCGGTTACCGTTCGGATGCCTGTGCAAGATTTGAGCGCGGAGTTGATATTGAAGCTGTAAAACCGGGTCTTTTGAGAGCTGTTGAATTATTGGAAAAATATGCAGATGCTCAGTTTGAAGGACTTTCTGAGACAGGCTGCAACAAACTCGAACCGGTTGAGATAACCCTAAGATTTCCGCAAATAAAAAGAATACTCGGATGTGAAATTGAACCTCTAAAAAGTCTTTCAATACTCGAAAAACTCGGGTTTAAAGTCCTCGGAAAAAATGAAATAGCATGTAAGATACAAGTTCCATCTTTCCGGATGGGAGATGTCGCTTTAGAATGCGATTTAATAGAAGAAATTGCGAGAGTCAACGGATATGACCAAATAGCTCCTACACTTCCCGCAAGACTTGGTACGGCAGAAGTATCACACGCTGAAAAAGTTATCGCAAGAGTAAGAAATATTATGGCGGGTGAAGGACTGAATGAAATTCAAACAACTTCTTTAATAGGTGAACCGCTTCTTAAGCAGTTTAATGTTTCATATAACAAAGAAAGAGCAGTTTATGTTCAAAATCCGGCCTCGGAAGATTATACAATGCTTCGTCAGACACTTATTGCAAGCATTCTGCAATGTCTTAAATATAACTATGATAACGGACAAAAAGATTTTTGGGCTTATGAAATAGGAAGAAGCTATGTAAAAATTGCCGAACCGGATGAAAAGAATACAGGAGTTAAAGAAACACAAATCCTTTCTGGTGTCATTACGGGAAATATTGAAAATTCGTTCTGGCAAAACACAAACGAAGTGGATTTTTATACCGTTAAAGGTGTTGTAGACAAGATTTTAGAAGAATTCGGACTTAAAAGAAGAGTAAAACTTGAACTCCTCGCAGACTCTGCATTAGCTCAAACTCATACCTGTATGCACCCATATAAAACAGCTGTAGTTACGCTTTTAGGTAAAAAACCTGAAGTCGTCGGCTATTATGGGGAAATTCATCCTGAGTTAAAAAATAAAATGAAACTTAATCAAAATGCCTACATATTTAAACTTGATTTAGAAATCTTTATCGACGCTATTAGCCCGGGTATCGCCAAATTCAAGAAATTACCGCAATATCCGGAAGTTCAGAGAGACTTGGCTGTAATACTTCCTGTCAATACAACCTGGGATGATTTATATAAAAAAAAAAAACAAGGTATTGATAAAAAAGTATTCACAAAATGCAAGGTATTTGATATTTATCAGGGAGAGCATGTCAAAGAAGGTTTTAAATCAGTTGCATTCAGAGTCGGCATGCAGGATGTTAATGCGACAATGACGGACGATTTGATAGAAACACAAATGGCAAATCTGCGTTCTGCATTAAAAAAAGCAATACCTGAACTGTCATTCAGAGAATAAAAGATGCAAAAATTTTATATCCTGAGGACTTTATCAAAACAAAAAATTGATTGTAAAAAAACTCTATAAATATATAATGGAGGCAGATTTTAAGCCGGACAAAACGCTTAAATCCAATGTTTTTTGAAAAGTTTATCTGCCGTCATTTCTGCATTTACAATATCACTTTCGCCTATTTTTAGAAATTGCGTTAATTCAATTCTACCTTTAATCCCTCTTAAAGGAATTGTTATTTTATTTTTTCCGAATATACAACTCAAGCCCAGTTTTTTTGGTTTTGATGTATCCTGACAATATACTATCTCCGAATCCTTTCTCCCCCAGCTTTGGAGTTTTTCAACCTGCGATATTATCTGGTACAAAGTCTTTTTTTTAGAAGTGGTACGCTCTTTTGCCTGACAACACAAATCTTTATATACTTCAGGAATTACTCTGGCATTAAAATTAATTGAAGAATTATTTTGTATTTGCATTATTATAAACTCCTTTTATTTGCTACTAATTGTATAAAACTCAAAAAAGTTTTTTTTGCTAGTACAAAAAAAACTTAAATGGTAAAATAATATCAGGAGCATAAAATGAAAAAATTTATTTTAATTATATTAACAATGTTTTTTATACCCGTTTTTGCTGATACAATGCCGTTTTACACTGATTCAATTCCCAAAGACGCAATCGGAATGTATCAGACAGGAGAAAATATAACAATCTTTTCTCATCCCGAAGCTAATTCACATGTATTAAAGACTTTTCAGTTTTCATATAATCCTGAAACAATGCCTGATTGCGTTTTTGCACTGCTCTTAAACGAAAAAAAACTCGGATTTTTATATGTTTCCGATATAGGTGATGAAAACTGGATAGAAGTAATATATGACAGACAAACCGGAGCAAGAGGCTGGGTTCAGACGGAAGACAGGTTCCAGTTCCTTCCGTGGCTCAGTTTCTATAATATGTACGGGAGAAAATACGGTCTGAGACTCTTAAAAGATGCACCAGATGAAATTGAAGTCCTGCACGCGAAAAGCGAAGACTTGTCTCAAAATGTTGCAAAGCTGCGTTTTGTAAAACAGATTCGCTTAACTGCCGTTCGCGGCAACTGGGCACTGGTTTCTGTTGTTGATATTGACCAGACCCCTAAAACAGGCTATTTGAGATGGCGAAGTAACGACGGAGTAATTTATGCATTTCCTAATATAAAATAATCCACCCGCGTATTTGCTCCTGCATATTTCCCCTCATTTAATTACCCCTTGAAAGTTTTATTGATTTTTTGTAATATGTAACAAAGGCTTAAGTGTATTTGATGCAAAATTCGGAAAGGAGTTTATTATGAGAGTTAGTGCAATTAATTTGGCTTATACAAAACCGAGATTTACAAATGTCAGCCCCCGAAAAAACGAATTACAGAGTCCTGTAGAACAAGCCAAAACAGACAGCGTTTCTTTTAAAGGAATTAAGAATGCCTTAAGAATGGGCTCCCTCTATGCCCTTGGCGGTGCCTTTGTTGGTCTGATAAGTTGTGTTGGAATGGGATTATTGGCAGGTGCAGCCACAATGGCAGGAATTGCCGGAGGTGCAGGTGTAGTTGCGGGGCTTTTGCACGACGATAAAACAAATATATTAAAAGACTAAAACCCGGAAAAGCCGCAAAAAAATATTCAGTATCTTATTTATACTATTTGTGATTTCATAAACAAAAAACATAAGTTGCACCAAGTAATCCGAGCAATTTATGTTTTTTAGAATGAACAATACAGGAAATTTATCAAAACAATTAATTTATCATCTGTATTTTCCCCATTTATTTACCCTCCCGTTATTTACCTCCCCCCCCGTTATTTACCCCTTGAAAGTTTTGTTAATTTTTTGTAATATATTTATATAATTATTATAAGAAGAGGAATTTTTTAAATGTTCGAACGTTTTACTGAAAAAGCGATAAAAGTAATAATGCTTGCCCAGGAAGAAGCCAGAAGACTGGGGCATAATTTCGTGGGTACTGAACAGGTACTTTTGGGCTTAATCGGAGAAGGTACGGGAATTGCAGCAAAAACTCTCAAATCAATGGGGGTTAACCTCAAAGATGCCCGTATTGAAGTTGAAAAAATTATCGGCAGAGGTTCGGGTTTTGTAGCCGTAGAAATTCCTTTTACACCCCGTGCAAAAAGGGTTTTGGAGCTTTCATGGGACGAAGCAAGGCAGTTGGGACATAACTATATCGGCACGGAGCATTTACTCTTAGGCTTGATTCGTGAAGGAGAAGGTGTTGCCGCAAGAGTTCTGGAAAATCTGGGTGTTGACTTAAATAAAGTAAGAAGCAATGTTGTTAAAATGCTCGGCGATTCTAAGCCACAGACATCTTCTGCAGGTGTAGGCACTTCTTCTTCCTCATCTTCACAGGCAAGTAAAGTAAAAACTCCCAGCCTTGATGAATTTGGCACGGACTTGACCCTTGCAGCTTCCGAGCAAAGGCTTGATCCGGTTGTCGGAAGAGAAAAAGAAATTGAGCGTGTAATTCAAATTCTTGCCAGAAGAACAAAAAATAATCCGGTACTTCTCGGGGAACCCGGTGTCGGGAAAACT
>CALUPJ010000026.1 GCA_944322555.1 Candidatus Gastranaerophilales bacterium
ATCCGAAGGATTTGCAGACATTGCTTAACCTTGGCAGCATATGGTTTTATGCGAAAGAATATAAAAAGGCCCTAAAATATTTTAATCAGGCAATGATTGTTAATCCGAGCAACTATCTTGTTTATTACAATATGGCAAATACTTATGCAGAGCTTAAAAATTTTTCAAAAGCGCTGCATTTCTATAACAGAACTCTTGATTTTAACTCGCAGGATCCTGAAATATATAATGCTATTGCACTTTTGTACCATGATTTTGAAGATTATGTAGAAGCAAGGGCATATAACGAAAAAGCTCTTTCTCTTGAGCCTGATAACCTTACGGCTCTGGTTGACTTAGGAAATGTTTGTTTCAAATTATTTGACTATAAAAAAGCACTGGAATATTACAATAAAGTTTTTGCTCTTGCTCCTGATAACAAAACCGTGGCTCTTTGTATTGCCAATACGCTAGCCGTTAATAAGGATAAAGAGAAGTGCTATGATTATTTTGAAAAGGCTCTGAAGCTTCCCGGCGACAATTATAAAGCTTATATCTGTTATGCGATTGCAAAATCCGATTTCAAAGACTATGAAGATGCAATTGAATTATATAAAAAAGCAATAGAATTAAATCCCAAAGAGGCAAACGGTTATATTCTTGCGGGTAATTTGTATTCTAACTTAAAGAAATTTAAGGAAGCGGAGCAGGAATATAAAGAAGCTTTAAAAATTAATAAGCTTGATCCGAGTATTTTTGTACTGATTGCAAATGTTTATTATATGAATAATGAGATAGAGCGTTCTATATATCCATATAGAGCTGCCGTAAATATGCGTCCGGAAAATGATGAATACAAACTTGTATTTATACAGGTGCTTGAAGACTTTATAGAAGATTACAGAAAGGACGATATCATTGCATCCATCTAGACAAGTATATCCTATTGAGAGAATTATTTCTGCGGCCTCTTACCTTACGGCTGGCGGTGCTGGTTTTGTATGGCTTATTATAGCGGCATTGCTAAAAAAACATGTAACTCAGTTTCTTTTGTATCACATAATGCAGTCTATATTTCTCTCTATTGCGTATTTTCTTTTGACGGTATTTGCAGAATTAATATATGTTATTTTATACAGAATACCTTTAATAAATGCAATTCCGTATTTTATAAATATGCCGTTGCCGTTTCTTTTTGGTTTGTCTGTAATCCAGACTCTAACAACAGCTATAATCCTTTATCTGGCAATAACCGCAGGTATGGGATTATACAGTTATTTCCCTTGGGTATCGGACATAATAAATACAAATGTAGGCAGAAAATAGTTATAGTACCATTGCAAGAATCATCAATATCATAGCCCCGATTTCCATTGCTGTGGTCATTCGCTGGCTGAATTTATTGGAATCATATCTAGAGGAAGATTTTTGGGCTTTTTTTGCACTGTTAAGTCTTTTTATCCGGCTTTCAGTATCTTCATTGGAGAATTCTGTTCCGAAAGTTTCGTATTCAAGCTGTGCCAATTCATCATTGAGAGTTCCGTCACTGCCCTGCGGTAAGGCATATCCGCTTCCCATATCGCCGTAATTGGCATAAGGCCTTGAGTAATTTCTTTGTCCGTAAGGCATTCCGAAGCGGTTTGAGCCAAGCCCGGATAACTCTAATGAATCGAAGGCATTATCATCATAGTTTTTCCTGTTATCTGCAAGTGTTTGCGGCATTACTTCTGTTTTTATTCTGTCCATTCGTGTTGCATAGTCGTCAACATCGTAGATTTTTCCGAAAAGCTTTCTCTCTATTGCAACAATTCGGGAGTGAAAATCTCTGTTTTTGTATGTTCTGTTAAATATTTTTTGTTCGATTTCGTCTACAACCGGATAATTTACGGAACTGTCTTCGGCAAGCTTTTCTTCTTCTGCAAAAGTATCTTCCGTTGGAGTTATTTCCAGCCCTATCACATCGGCGGATATATCACCGGAAAGTTTTTTTATACGGGTATTAATATCACCAGTTGATGATTTACCGTAAATTGTTTTTTCAAGTCTTGCAACACGGTTTTGTGTGCTGTCTTTGTTAAAATCGAAGCCGTATAATTCATTTTCTATTTTTGCAATCGTATTATTTTGTGAGGATGCTTCAACCGCTGTTGCGTGAAACATTAATATGTATATAAATATTAAAAATGTAGAGAATATTTTTTTCATAGCGGTACCACCTTGATACCACTATAAAAGGTGTCTCAACTCTTATCTATTGAACCGTACAACAAAAAAATATCAGATAAAAATTACTAAAAAGTTCTACATATTTTGGTTAATGAACAAATTTTATCGTAGAAAACTTCTAGTACAATCGATTAAATATAAAGCCTCGCAAAATCCAAATCACTTTTTATGGTAATTTTGATATTTGTGTAACTGCCGTTTACAATATATACGGGAATTCCGAGATACTCAAGCATGGAGCAGTCATCAGTAAAATTTCCGTCTTTAAGCTTTTCATGCGCATCTTTTATAATAGAAGTTTTAAATCCTTGCGGAGTTTGTGTGTTATATAGCTTTGAGCGGTCAATTGTCCTTATAATGCGTCCGTTTTCATCGACTTCTTTAATGGTGTCGGTTGTTTTGGTCATGACAGATACTGCACCTTTATCAACAACAGCTTCCAGAGTATAAGCTATTGTATCTTTTTTGATTAACGGTCTTGCCCCGTCATGAATCAGTACATAATCGTTTTTAACGTGCTGTAGTGCGTTGAATACGGATTTTTGCCTTGTGTTGCCGCCTTCTATGATTTTTATCTTAGGGCTGTTTAATAAATCTTCCAAGGTTTCAATAATCGAAATATTTGCGGAAATTATTATTTCGTCGATTTCTTCAAAATCCAAAAACTTGGAAACAGTTTCTTCGATTACGGTTTTATCCTTAAGTTTTACAAGCAGTTTATTTTCTCCGCCGTAGCGGGAAGATGTTCCGCCTGCCGTTATTATTAATGAAAATTTTTTCATACACCCTCCTTAAAATGATTAAAAAGACCCAGTTCGTCATAAGTTTTATATTTTTTGCCGGCGATATCCAGAATAAAATCTGACCTTTCAATAACTTCTCCTATAATATTATATTCTATATTTAATTCTCTTAGAAACTCTTTGGGCAGAGCTGCAACAAGCTTATAATCTTCTGCCCCGAACATACCGTCTATATAATTGGCTTTGATTGTGACTTTGCTTGCTTGAGCGATTTTGAATAACGCATCCGCTAACCCGTCTGATGTGTCCATCATTGCATAATCATCCTTGATTTTTCCAGAGATTTCAAAAGCAAATTCTTCATCAAGCTCCGGTTCTAAATGAGCTTTGATTAAATCTGTACGGCAGCCGTTTTTCATTAATTCATTAAGCCCTAATGCACTTTCGCCGAATTTGCCTCTGGCTATCACGACATACCCCGGCTTTGCGGATTTCCTTGAAGAAATTTTTCTTCCTTTATCGGAACCGATTGCGGTAATTGAGATAAAAACCTTGTCTGAACCGGTTATGTCTCCTCCTATAATTTTGGCCCCGCGGAGCGCAGAATTTGCACCTTTATAAAATTCTTCTACAAAATTATTGTTAGTGTCGTGAGGCAGGGACAGTGCTATGGTAATATATGCGGGTTTAGCTCCCGAAGCTAAAATATCGCTTATATTAACTGTTACTGCTTTATAGCCGAGCTGGTAAGGAGTACACCAATTAAGCTTAAAATGAACATCTTCAACGAGATTATCCTGTGTAACAACAATCCCCGAATCTTTAAGGTAAGCGCAATCATCGCCTAAAAATTCATTATTCGTTTGTTTTTTTATAATCTCAATAAAATCAAGTTCTTTCATGTTATGCATATATTAGCGGCGGAACCTTTAGGCTCCGCCGCTTCTCATAATTAATTTTCAACTTTTTTCAATGTCGGGCATGCAATTACGTCTCTTATTGTCGGAGAGTTCGTAAGCAGCATTACCAGCCTGTCGATACCCATTCCCATACCGCCGGTCGGAGCAAGCCCGTATTCAAGCGCATTGATGTAATCTTCATCAATAGACATAGCTTCTTCGTCTCCGTTTGCTTTCGCTAATGCTTGAGCCTCAAATCGATAGCGCTGATCAATCGGATCCGTTAATTCGGAGAACGCATTCGCAATTTCCCAGCCGTTTACACGGGTTTCAAAACGTTCCGTCAATCTGTCATTATCACGGTGAACTTTTGCAAGCGGAGAGATTTCTCTCGGGTAATCAATAATATGAACCGGTTGAATTAATGTTGGTTCAACAGTGGCTTCAAAAACCGCTTCCACAATCTTTCCCCATTTCATTTCTTCATCGACTTCAATATGCATAGCTTTTGCTTTATCGTAAGCTTCTTTTGCAGTAAAGAACTCACCGAAATCAACGCCGGTCATTTCTTTTATGGAGCCAAGCATTGTTTTTCTGTCCCAGGGCGGAGTCAGGTCAATTTCGTTTTCGCCGTATTTTATTTTGGTTGTACCGAGTACTTCTTTTGCGACATAAGCGACAAGATTTTCAGTAAGAGCCATCATTTCGTTATAGTCAACATATGACTGATAAAGCTCTATCATTGTGAATTCCGGGTTATGACGGGTATCAATCCCTTCGTTTCTAAAGCATCTGGAAAGCTCAAATATTTTTTCGCTTAAACCGCCGACCATAAGTCTTTTTAAGTGTAATTCAGGCGCAATTCTTAAGGTCAAATCCATATCAAGAGCGTTGTGGTGAGTAATAAACGGTCTTGCATTTGCGCCGGAAGCCTGCGTATGAAGCATAGGTGTTTCTACTTCCAGAAAGCCCTGATTAGTGAGGTATTCTCTGACTTTTTGGATAATCAAACTTCTTTTTCTGAAAGTATCTCTTGTTTTTTCATTTACTATCAAATCCACATATCTTTGTCTATACTTGGTTTCAGTATCAGACATGGTATGATAAGATTTTAACTGCTCCAGTTTTTCTTCGCTGATTTGTTTATTAGGCAGCGGGAGCAGTGATTTAGAAAGCATTTTAAAAGTTTTAGCTTTTATAGAAAGTTCGCCTCTCGGGGTTCTTCTTATAGAGCCGCAGAAACCGAGAATGTCTCCGATATCGACCAGTTTAAGAGTCTTAACCATTTCCGGTTCCATGTTATCTTTATGAGAAAAGATTTGGATTTTACCCGTTGCGTCCATAAGGTCTATGAACATACCGGAATTTCTGATAGCCATGACTCTTCCTGCAACGGAATAGAAGTCTTCTGTTTCTTCTCCGGCCGGAAGATCTTTGTATTTATCCTGCAGGAATGCGGCATCAGCGTCTTTATCGAAAGAATAAGGGTATGGATTTATTCCTTTGTCAGCCAGTTCCGCAAGCTTTTGGATTCTTGTTTGTCTTATGGTTTCTTTTGCCGAAATAGGCTCTTTTGTTTGTTGTGTCATTTTTGTATCCTCATTTAGATTGCTTCTTGTAGATATTTTAGCATAAATATATTTGTGACAAAAACAGGAAACACTTTTTATTAAAACGGGTTAAAAACCCGTTTTGTTAACTTTTGTAAAGACGAATTTGCAAGCTGTGATTTAGTAGTTATAATAGTTTTAGACAAAAGAAGGAAATTTGTTTAAAAAAAGCAGACCGGAATATGGCAATTTTTATTTCGTTTGAGCGTTTAGATATATAAGACATAATGATGTAATCATTTATGGGATTATTATTAGTAAAGGGAAAAAGTAACAGTAATTTGTAAAATATAGGAGTAAGTAACTATGACAGATGATTTGACAGTACAGGCACAAATTCAACAACCGCAGGTAAAGCGTAAAGATAATACTTTACCTTATACATTAGGCGGTCTTGCAGTCGGCGGTGCGGCCGGAGCATTATCCCCTTATGGCTTAACAAAAGCAAAATATTCTTCATATGAAGATATTTTGAAAGAATCAGAAGATACATTTAAATCCCAGATTGAAAAGGGCGGAGATAACAAAACATTTTGGGAAACTGCCAGAGACCATGCTCAAAAGGTTAAAGATGCAGAAAAGAACTACGATGCAGAAGTAGAAAAAATTAAAGCTGAAAACAAAACAACAAAAGTAACGGTAACAGATTTGCCTGACAGTGAAAAAGCTCTTAAGGACGAATTAACTAATGCACAGAAAGCGTATGATGATAAGTTAAAGAGTTTAGTGGATGCTGAAAAAAATAAATTGAATGTTGGTAATGGTAGAGTAACAAAATTTCCAACGAGACAACTTTTAGAAACAGAGCTATCAGCTGCTGAGTTTAAGAAATTTGAACCATTTCTAAAAGATTATGAAAATGCAAGAAATGCTCTACTTGGACAGCCTGGTCAAAAGTTCCAAGGAGGAACTGCAAAACCTGCTTATGACAGAATAAAAACCGAAAAGCAAACTGTTGAAAAGATGTATGATGATATCTATAATAATTATTATAGAAATTTAGCTGATAAAGATAAAGCAAAATTTGATCCTACAAAAGGAAAGGTTTCTAAAAAGATTCAAAGTACTGTAGATGACTTATTACCGGAAAAATTTGGTACCAGTATCCATCTATTATCAAATCAAAATGTAGGCTTTTCAAGTGCAAAATATAATTATGATCAATTTAAAGCATTCCAAGACAGATTTGGCACAGAAATGTTTCAAATAGTTGATAAAAATCCCGGTAATACTCCAGGAAAGGGTGTATTTAAGGTGAAAAATGGTAATAAAGATGCTTGGGTTATCATAGATAATGCAGCAGTAAAAGCCAAAAGAGAAGCTATGAAAGCTGAATACGCTGAGAATATAAAACGAACTATGGAGCTTAAAACCCAATTGGGCAATTTTGATGCTGAATTCTTTAAGGCAAATGAAGCAGCATTAAAAGATTTAAATCAGCCTATAACAAGTGCAGCAGATTTATCAAAGCTTCAGAAACCAAGTGTTTATAAGCAAGCTTTAAATAGCTTAGATGTAATTGAAACATCTATAAAAAAAGGTGTAGATAAATATCCAGTGACTATTGGCTCTGGTGTTATTATACACAATGCTGATGAGCTTAGAGTTCTAAGAATGCAGTACCAAGCTGAAAAGGAACTTGCAGAACAATATATTAAGTCAAAAGCTCAAATAACAAACGAGTTAAAATCTATTGTTCGTCAAGACATAAGAGTTAATTCTGCATATCAGAATCTGCAACGAGTTATAAAAGAAGATAAAGGTGTCCAAAATGCTATTGATACTATTGAAAGAAAACTCAATGGCAAATATGCAAGTGATGCTAATAGAAGCTTATACGAAAAAGTAAAGGGTTTAATGAAGCTAGAGACTTCAATGTCACCTGAAGAAATCAATACAAAAGCCGAAGAAGCAGCAAGGAAAGCTATAGAAGCTGAAAAAGTTGCGACAGACCTGCAAGCCGCAAAAGACAAAGTAGCCGCAAAAATTAAAGAATTAGGCATGGAAGGCAAAGAACTCTCTCAAGATGAATTAGATAAAATTGTAAAGGAAAAAATCGGTACAAAAGCTGAATATACCGCAGAAGTTAACAAGGCTGCAAAAGAAGCTCTTGAAAAAGACTTAGGAAGAATCAAAACGCCTAACAGATGGGCGAACGCAGCGATTGCGGGTGCCGCATTAGCTCTTGTCGGCCTTGGTATCGGTGCTACAACTAAAAAAAATGCTTAGTATAAAACAACTATATTTTACAAAAACAAAAAATCTGCCGTAAAAATGGCAGATTTTTTTGTTGTGAGCGAACCATTGTGTATGCAGGTAGCAGTATGGTAGACTTTAGTCTACCATACTGAGCTGATAAGGTTCTGAACAGTGCGAGAAATCCTACACCGATAAAATGCTGAAATAAACTCCACTGTTGTCCAAGATAAATTGTTTTGTCATGCTGAACTCGGT
>CALUPJ010000027.1 GCA_944322555.1 Candidatus Gastranaerophilales bacterium
TAATAAACAAGATAGTTGCTCGGATTAACAATCATTGCCTGATTAAAATATTTTAGGGCCTTTTTATATTCTTTCGCATAAAACCATATGCTGCCAAGGTTAAGCAATGTCTGCAAATCCTTCGGATCAATTTCCAGCAAACTCTCATATACAGAAATAACCTTCTCATACTGATTATCCATTGCATAATATTTTGCTAGTTCGTGATAATGTTCCGTATTTTTAGGCTCCATAGCCATTTTCAATACTGTTGTTTCTATTGCTTTATTCAGTTCTTTCTTATCCATAATCTATCTTTCAATTTCTTTGTACTCAGAGTATTCTTTTGATTCTTCCAGCCAGGTTTCTGCAGGAATACAAAAAGCATGATTCCAAAATTTTTCTATTGCATAAGCATCTCTTTCTGCCTGATGCAATATGTGAACAACTACATCACCGTAATCTATAAGGTTCCATCTGTTTTTCAAATCGTTTTCTCTACCGAGAGGCAGCCGGGAAAACGTTATTTTCACTTTGTCACACAAATTTTCAGTCAGAGCTTTTACCTGCGTGTTTGTCTGCGCGGAACAAATTACAAAATAATCTGCAAAAGACGAAACATTACTTATATTAAGTATAGATATATCTTTTGCGATTTTTTCATCTAAAAATCTTGCTATTGCGCATGCAAATTTATAAGAATTAATCTTTTCCGTCATATAACCTCTGCTAAAACATATTTATTCTTTTTAAATGTCGTCCGCCTTCAAATTCAGATTTCAACCATATATCAACAATATCCAGAGCTAAACCGCTGCCGGTAATACGTTCTCCAAGGCATAATATATTTGAATCATTGTGCATGCGAGTCAAACGTGCAGTATATGTATCTGTGCAATGAGAAGCACGTATACCTTTATACCTGTTAGCTGCAATACTCATACCTATTCCTGTACCGCATATAAGAATACCTTTATTCCCGGAATTAAGAACTTCTTCAGCTACATCTTTTGCGATAACAGGATAATCGCAAGATTCTTCACTATAACAACCCTTATCTTTTATCTCAAATCCCAGCTCTTTAAGATGCGCAATAATAATATTTTTAAGCTTAAAGCCGCCGTGATCAGAGCCTATAATGATTTCTGGCATATAACCTCTTCTTGTAACTTCATAATTGTAACATTTTTGCAATAATTTATCAATAATTAACTTTTTTTTTACTTTAATATAAATATGAAGTGTAATTTTATGAATTTCAATATCCCGTTTCGTGCATCAATTTCAGATAATGATATTGATAATTTTGAACATGCTAAACAAGCTTTTAGCGACTGCTATCTTATGTCAACATTGGAAACGCTTTCGCACACATCTAACGGACGTAAAATTCTAAAGAAACAAATTGAATATGATGATAATAATCCTGCGCAAATCAACTGTTACCTTTATTCTCCAGAAAATAAACGAATAAAATACTCTATCCCTACTGATACGGCTGTAAACGGATACGAAAAATTGTATAAGCTGCAGTCTAACGAAATTATAAGAAGTATGGATATTTCTGTTGCGGAGTATGAAAAAAGATACAAGGCAAAACCTTGGATTTGCAGAGTAACAGATACATTTAAAACATACGAGTTTGAAAATAATCTGCCATCGCATTTTATGAAAGTACTTACAGGTATAGAGCCGACAGTCATTGCAGAAAAAGATTTTAATCTTGATTTAAGCAGCTATAAGTCAGAGGTTATGGAACTGTTCAAAAGAATGGACAAAGAAAAAAATCACAGTTTTGTCATGGGAACAGGGATGAAAATGCTGGACGGCAGAACATGGCATGTTTATATACTGGAAGATGTTGATTTGAAAAATAATACAGTAACAGTAAAAGAGAAAAGAGCCAATAACCCGAGAACAATGAGTATTGATACCGCTCTTAACACATTTAAATATATTGCGGGTTATTTTAATGAGGATTTGGCTAAAACGGAATTTCAACAATAAATGTTGAGCCGTTATTCACTTCACTCACTACCGATATTCTTCCGCCGTGGAGTTCTACAAGTTCTTTTGTTATGGTAAGTCCTAAACCCGTCGAGCTCTCTTTTTTTGTATATGCACTATCAAGCTGAACAAATTTTGCAAAAATTTTACCGTGATATTTTTTATCAATTCCAATCCCGTTATCGTGGACGATAATTTTAAAAATATCAGCATTCATACTAACACTTATTTCTACATTATCATTTTCCGGAGAATATTTAATTGCGTTACTCAACAAATTATATAAAATCTGCTGTATCTTCTGATAATCTGCAAAAACCTCAAAATCAACTTCCAGATTTTTTACTATTTTAATATTTTTCTTTTCTGCAAGCGGATGCAGAATATTGACGACTTCATCAACAGCTCGCGAAATCCAAAAAGCACTTTTTACAATTTTCATTGCATTTGCTTCTATCTTCGACATATCTAATATTTCATTTATCATGCCAAGCAAATGTGTTGCCGAGACTTTAATATCATTAATATATTCCTCCTGTTTGGAGTTTAAATTGCCGTACATTTGTGTACCCAAAATATCAGAAAATCCCAAAATTGAATTCAACGGTGTTCTTAATTCGTGAGAGACATTTGCCAGAAACTCATTCTTAACTTTATCCGCCTCCAGTATTTTTTCATTTTGTTCTTTTATTGTTTTATATGCAAGGTTTTTCTCGACAATTCCCTCTTTTAAAGCCTTTAGTTGTAATTTAAAGACATTAGAGAGTTCTTCATCTTTCAGAACATACGAAAAGATTGAAGCAAATGCATCCAAAGCATCTAAATCCGTTTTGTTATAAACACCCGGTTTATTGCTAAAAAGAATTATAATACCAAATACCGTCGATTTAACAGAAATTTTGGATAAAATAAATGATTTTCCGCCAAATTTCTCAATGTGCAACGCTTTTATCAGATTTGAATTTTCATCCAGTATACAGCTTTTTTTCGAAAAAATAATCTTTTTTAATTCATTATTTAAAGAAAATATATCATCAGGCTTGTAATCACTATGTTTTTTATATGCATATTTGAGCTGTAAGCTGTCCGGATTGGCAAAATATATAAATCCCTCGTCGAAAATTAATATTTTTTCAAGCTTTCTGAAAATATTTAAACTATTCTTGAAATCAATATCAAAAATTTCCGGTATTAATTTTAAAATTTTATCGGCTGCAACTGTTGTCATAGTTTCCTCTTTTTTGATTTACAAAATTGCTGTAAATAAGCTTCATCTTTCTTTGCAAAATCATATTTTTTAAGTTTATTTGATAATGCTATACGCTTTTCTATCATATCACAGGGCAGATATAATATATCTTTATATCGATTATAAAGTCTTAAATAATTATTTGTGCAGGTATATGCCTGTTTATATGAGCCTAATTTTGTATAAAAATCCGCTAAATAATAATACAGTATCATTCTATTTTGCCAATATGCTTCTGTTCTTATTTTATTAAGCAAGAATTTTAATGCCAACTCATAATCACTATTTTTCTCACAAATTTTACTTAAAACTATAGTCGTTGTCATGTCTTGATTATTTATATACTTAACAGCTTTATTATGACTATTTAATACAGCTTTATAATCATTTTTAAGGGCATATAGCACTGCTGAATAATTATATAACATAGCTTTATCTAAAGGATTAATAGAAAGCCGCGCCGCAAGTTCTCTATTTTTAATTGCACCAGCTAAATTTTGCGGTTTTGATTTTAAACAGCTCTGTGCTCGAAATTCAAAAATGTACGGAATCAGATTATATCCGAATATAAAAACTAAAAACAGCAAGAAACAACCATTCTTCTTATTTAACCTGTTACTCTTTTTGAAGATAATAAAAAGTGTAATACATAGAATTAAAAAGACTAAAAATAAATAAAAATTAATATTGTATAGAATAAGATTATAATTAACAATCGTATTTATAATACTCATGCCAACTCCTGTGTTTATAACAATTACTATCCTGCTGAAAGTGAGAATATATCGTAAATTTCTTGGTCAGAAAGCTCTGTTATAATCTTTTCTCCTTCATAAACCGCTAAATCGGCAAGTTCCTTTTTAGATTTCAGCATTTCATCAATTTTTTCTTCAAATGTACCCAGCGTAATAAGCCTGTGTACCATAACGTTTTTGTCCTGCCCGATACGATATGTTCTGTCCGTTGCCTGATCTTCAACCGCAGGATTCCACCATAAATCATAATGTATAACATTTGTTGCGCTTGTAAGGTTCAAACCGGTACCCCCGGCTTTTAATGACAAAATCATTATTTTGCGGCTATCGTTATTTTGAAAATCTTCAATAAGCAGCTCTCGTTGCGGTACAGTTAAAGAACCGTGAAAAAAGGACGGCTCCGTAGCACACTCTTCTTGCAAAATTTTAGACAACAAATCTCCCATTTCTTTATACTGCGTAAATATAAGAGTTTTTTCTTCGTTATCTATAATACTTTGAACCAGAGATACGCATTTTTCTGCTTTACCGGAAAGTTCTTTTGAAGTTTCACCGCTTTTTAAAAATTGGTACGGATGATTACAGATTTGTTTAAGCGCGGTAATAAGTTTAAAAATATTCCCTCTTCTGTTAACTCCCGTAAAACCGCTGATTTTCTCCATCATTTCATTAAGAGTTTTTTCATATAATATTGCTTGCGGCTTAGCAAGATAGCAATAATCATTCATAACCATTTTATCCGGCAAATCAGAAATTACGTGTTTATCAGTTTTTAATCTTCTCAAAACAAAGGGTGATACAGAAAGCTTTAACTTAGAAGCTCTGGTTTTTTCTTTAAAACGTTCTATCGGCACTGCATAACTCTTCTGAAAATCTTTCAACGAGCCTAAATATCCTTTATTTAAGAAATCAAAAATACTCCACAATTCAGTAAGCCTGTTTTCTACCGGAGTACCTGTCATCGCAATTTTAATATCGGATTTTAATGTCTTAACTGCAAGTGTTTGTGCAGTATCGGGATTTTTAATATTTTGAGCTTCATCTACAACAACCATACCCCAGGTACTTTTCTTCATTTCTTCTACATCAATTCGCATTATTGCATAAGTAGTTAAAATGACGTCATTTTTTAAATCTAATTTTCTGTCTAAACCGTGATAAGTAGCTGTTCTTAGCGAAGGAGCAAACATCTGGAGTTCCTTCATCCAGTTCCCCATAAGAGTTGTCGGACATACGACCAAAACGGGCTGTTTCAGTCTATTTTCCTCTTTTAATTTCAAAATCAAACTTATTACCTGAATTGTTTTCCCCAGCCCCATATCATCAGCCATACAGCATCCAAAACCTTTTGATACATTTGTCCACAGCCACTTAAGTCCGGTCATCTGATATGCTCTTAACGTTCCTTTCAAACTGTCAGGCTGGGTTACTTCTATAGGTTTGGTAAAGTCTTTTATAACATTTGCGTATGCTTCGTCATAATTAAAATCATAGTTTTGAAGCTGACCTGACATTGAAGCGTGAATAAGTTCCAAACGTGTCAACTTTTTATGATTAGCATTCTTTATCTGCTCAACAAGCTTCTGGCCCTCAGCTTTATCTACAAGAATATATTTACCTTTGTACTGTATAAGTCCGTCGCTTTCGTTTACAAGCTTATTAAACTCTTCAAGAGATATCTTTTCATCACCGAGAGAAACCTCATACGAAAATTCTAAAATATCGTCCAGAGATATTGCACTGCTTGAGACAGTATTGAATATCTGCATTAATTCCGCTGCACGTGAAGCTTTTACTTTTGCATTAATAGAGGCTCGGGGAACAATGATATTTGTAAGTTCATCCGGCAGTATTACATCAATTTGCGCTTTTTGAAGATAGTATGCTGTCTGGGCAATTATTTTATAAACTTCATTTAGATTTAAGTCCAGAGCAAGCTTATCTTCATCCTCAAACAGAGTTTCCAATTCAGGCATATATCTTACGGCATAGTTTAACTGCTTTTCAATAATTTTTGCAATATCGGCCGTATCAAGCCCCCATATTTCATCTTTATGATATAAATCATCCAATATAATTGTTTGGTCGGTTTTTCTGTTTTTTATATGAATTTTTAGCTGAAATTCATCATCTTTAAGCTTGTTAATTCTAAAGAACGGAATTAAATCATATTTACCAAGATAAAGTTCATCAAACCACTGCGCAATATCTTCAGCAACATCTTTGCCTTTCATAAGACATCTCTGCTCTAAATCCTTAATCATATAATGACCTGATTTAATGTCTTTAAATCGATAAGCTTTTATCCCGAGAAACTTATAGATAAGATAGTTTAAGTATTCTCTTACAAATTTTTCTACAAAATCTTTTGGTTTATCTCCTTTTATAAAAAGGTTTTCCGGTAAGTTCTTTTCAAGTTCATTGATTATTTTTGCAGATTCTTTATTTGAAACAATCGGCTCATACACTATTCTGAATGAACCGCCGGATGTTCCTTCTTTTTTATGCACCGTCGGTATAAAATACAGTTTTTCAATCAGCTTCATTACAAAATGAGTCAATTTGTTAAAATAAGCAAATGTCTGCGTCAAATATGAAAAGTCCACAACTTCGCCAAAACCGCCGAAATAATCCAGCACCAAATCTAATGGCATAATATATCCGATTTCTCCATTTACTTCTTTAGAAGAAAATCTAAACATTGAACCTTTTGACTTCAGATAAAACTGAAAATTATTTGTTGGCGTTACAAAGAAAGAAAGTTTCGGATTTTCGGCAGTTCCGTCATTTATAAGAAAAAAGTCTGTGTTTCTGACAGGAGAATTAGGAGATAAAAATATCCCCTCAAACTCATCTTCCACTAATTGATATATAAGACTCAATGTATATCTGAAATCCTTATTCTTAAAGCCGTTCGGGTTTTCACTAAGATTGAAAAAGAATTCATCAACATTGTTTTTCTTTAACGATAAATCTATATTAAGCGGTTTTACATTTTCTGTCATAAATTCTCACTGTTTAATTAAACTGTCACAGTCCATTTCTGCAGGTTTTTTAATCCCCATAAGCTCCAGTACAGTGGGCGCTACATTGCATAATGCACCGTCTTGTTTTAATTCAAGCCCTTTCGGCCCGTTTATAATTACAAACGGAACCTCGTTAGTTGTATGGGCAGTATGCGGTTTTCCGGTCTGTTCATCATACATTTCTTCCGCATTTCCGTGGTCAGCTGTTAAAAGCATCGTAACACCTTTTTCTTTACATCTTTCCGCAATTTTACCGACACATTCGTCAACGACTTTACAAGCTTTTTCTGCGGCTTCAAGTACTCCGGTATGACCAACCATATCAGGATTTGCAAAATTAACAAGAATAAATCCGTATTTTTCATTATCAATTGCATCTAATACATTTTCACAAACTTCCCTTGCACTCATTTCCGGCTGCATATCATAAGTCGCTACTTTAGGAGAAGGAACAAGCTTTCTTGTTTCGTGCGGTTTTGGTTCATCTATCCCACCGTTAAAGAAGAAAGTTACATGCGCATATTTTTCAGTTTCGGCTGTTCTAAACTGGTTTATACCGTTTGCTTCCAAAACATCTCCTAGTATATTTACAAGTTGAGTTTTAGGAAACGCTACAGGGAACGTAAATGTTGCTTCATAACTTGTCATAGTGCAATAATAAATATTTTTGAGCACTTTTTTTCTGCCAAATCCGTCAAAATCGGCAAAGTTAATAGCTTTAGTAATTTCTCTTGCCCTGTCAGGCCTGTAATTAAAGAATATTATCGCATCATTATCATGAATACGTGATTCTTCTCCTCCGATAGCTGTCGGAAGAACAAATTCGTCTGTTACACCGTTTGCATATGATTCTTTCACAGCATCGCAGGCTGTCTTTGCGTGGTTACCTTCACCGAAGAGAAGACAATTATATCCTTTTTCTACCCTATCCCAACGATTATTTCTGTCCATGATGTAGTATCTTCCGATAACTGTTGCTATCGGCGGCAGATTATATTTGGCGAGTTCAAGTTCAACCTGTTGAAGATATGTACAAGCACTGGAAGGCGGAGTGTCACGTCCGTCGAGAAATGCGTGTACATATACTTTTTTTAAGCCTTCATCTGCTGCCAGTTTTATAAGTGCAAGCACATGGTCTAAAGATGAATGTACTCCGCCGGTTGAAACTAACCCGTAAATATGAAGAGATGAATTATTCTTCTTAGCATGTTCAATTGCTTCAAGAAATTTCTCATTTTTAAAGAACGAACCATCTTTAATAGCTCTGTTAATTTTAGATAAGTCCTGATAAACAACCCTTCCGGCTCCGAGATTTAAGTGTCCGACCTCACTGTTTCCCATTTGACCGTGCGGCAGTCCTACAAACTCTCCGTCCGCATGAATCTTTGTAGACGGATAATTTTTTATCAGCTCCGGAACATTAACCGGATGAGACAATTTTGTTGCATCATATTTATCAGAACCGCCGGAAATACCCCAGCCATCCATAATACATAGCAATACTCTGTTTGTCATATTCAAATCTCCTCAAATAAGTCTTTTAACCTAATAAGTTTATGACAAAAGGGGGTAAATGTAAAGGGATAAATCGGCACTTCAAATTTGTCCGCTTAATAGAAAAAAGGGGAAGGGGGAAGAAAAATCAACATCTCAAACTTGTACTCTTTATACAAAACTATAAAAAAAAGAGTCGAAACGACTCTAAAAACTTTAATGTGTGAAGTGTAGTATATGTGTACGTTAAAAACTATTTTCAATATCCTTACGTATATATATAAAGTTTTTTTATTATGAAAAATTGATATAAAATTTACACTTTGTAACAAATCTTTACATTTATTGCTTTTAATAAAAAGTCTATTAAATAAAATATTGAGAGGTAAAAATGTTTGATATATTTAAATTTTCAAAAAAATGCAATCATAATTTGGTTTCACCCGAAAAAGAAACTGCATATTGTCCTGACTGCGGCAAATTAATAAAAAACGAATGGTACATAACACGCTGCGCATGCTGCGGAGTTAAACTTAAAACAATTTTCAGGAACGGACAAGTTGTTCCGCAATTTCACTATTGTATAAATTGCGGTAATTCTGATTTTACTATTGAAAAGCTTGAGAATATAAATTTTATTGATATAAATTTTGCAGTACTAAGAAAAACTGTTATAGAGGATGAGCACTATTGTGCTACGACACGCTGCTGGCAAGAAAGAACAAATGTGCAGCCCAAATTGCTAATACAATATTTGTAACATCTGCTATAATTCCGGTTAGCAGTGCATATCTGTATTTTTTTATTCCTACTGCTCCAAAATAAACCGCCAAGACATAAAAAGTTGTTTCAGAACTTCCTATCATAATGGCTGCCAATTTTGTAATATAGGAATCCGCACCTGTAGATGATACAATCTCTGAAAACACCCCCAATGCAGCAGAGCCTGAAAGCGGACGAGTAATTATAAGAGGAACTATATCGGCCGGAATTATATTATGAACAAGATTTTGGATTATATCTATAGCCCCTGATGCTTTAAACATAGAAACTGCGACAATAATGGCAACAAGATACGGGATAATTGACACTGCTACATTAAACCCATCTTTTGCGCCTTCGATAAATTCCTCATAAACCGGAATTTTTTTGTATAAAGCCATGCACAAAATCAGTAATATCATTAATGGAAGTATATAAAGCGAAATCTTTTCAACCATTTCGCCTCCAAAGTTTTTGTAAAATTAAAGCAGCTGCAATTGCAGTAATAAACGAAAGAGTTGTAACAATCAGTGTCGGCAATATAATTTCCGTGGGATTTTTTGCCCCCGCACCTATCAGTATAGCTATAACGGTTGCGGGGATTATCTGAAACCCTGCTGTACTCATTCCTAAAAACATACACATGCTGTCGCTGGCACTTTCTTTTTCTGGATTATTTTTTTGTAATTCCTGCATGACTTTTAAACCGATAGGCGTTGCCGCGTTGGTTAAACCCAAAGCATTTGCCGTAACACTCATTGCAATGTCTCCGACAGCAGGATCTTCCGGCGGAATATCTTTAAATAATATTTTGGCAATCGGCTTTAGCGCTTTTGATATTATAATAACCAGACCTGATTTTTCAGCCAAACGCATAATCCCCAACCAGAATGCCATTATGCCGATAAGAGAAAATGAAATTTTAACTGCGGTATTACATGCCGTAAGCATGGAATTTACCACATTTTCAAGAGTTCCGTTTAATATCCCTAAAATTATTGATAAAGCTATAAGAATAAAAAATATGTAATTCATTGCTTAATATTTTAGAAAAAAAATTGGTATTTGTCACTATGTTTATATTAGTATATAATAAGTGATGAATGTAGAATGTGGGATAAAGTAGGTATATGGCAGATATAAATAATTTTACGGAGATTTCAGAAAATTTTGATACAATTAAGACACTATTAAATTCAATCAGGGCACAGGGGATTTTAAATACTTCAGATGTTGATAAACTGCTTTCGGGTATTAATGCAAAGCTGGAAAAACTTAATACTGAAGAAGATATTGATTTAATAAAAATATTTCTTTCGGAACTGAAACAAAATCTGGAAGAACGCCACAGTGTGCTTCTTTCCAAATTCGGCGCGATAGAATCATTATTTTCCAATCTTCTTAAAAACAGCTCCGATATGCTTAAATCCTCTGAAGCAAAAGAACTTTTTGATATTGTTGCGACAAATTTATCAGTTTTCTCTCGCGAGGTCGTAGCACAAAAAGAAGCTCTCTCTGATATCTCACTGCGTCTTGACGCTATGCGCTCAGATGATTCCCAGAAAAAAGACATTATTAAAAATATTTCATTTTTAAAAAATGACCTGGAGCGTCTTAACAACGGCTTTGACTCAATAGTTTTAAGCTTAAATGAAAATTTTAAGACTATTATAAAAACAATATCATCCGTTGATCAGTCTGAAGCAATCAGTCAATTCGGCCGTGAAATAGCGGATATTGCAAATTCTTCCAACACCATACTTTCGGCACTTCAAATGCTTGATAAAAAGAATTCCCAGCTTGAAGAAGCTATGCAAGCTCTGGCAACACAGGAAGATATAAGCAGCGCAAAAAAATGGCTCAGTGATTTGGTTGCAAAAAACCATGAATTGACGGGATCTATTGAAAATCTTGCTGATAAATATTATAAAATCGATAATCTTGCCGAAAAAATTGACGCTTCCGTTAATATAATAGCCGGACTTAAGACAATAATAGAAGATAATGACGAACAAAACACTAATACAATTTTAGACAGGATTAATATTTTAGAGGCCGGCTTAAAAGATATTCGTGAAAATAAAAGCTTTGAAGATTTTAAAGTTTCATTGGAATCTTTACTAAATGAAATCCTTAATGGATCTGTAAATTTGCAAAGTACTATTGTTAAAACCGGTGATGAAATTCAAAAAATTGATGCTGCTATTAAATCATTGGATATTAACATTAATTTCCAGAATATATTGTCAAATCTTAATAAAACAGAACAAGATATAAAAGAGCATGTAAGTATAACGACCGAAAAACTATCTCAAATAGTAGAGGTAAATTCGGCTAAAACATTGAATGAACTTTCAGCAAACGCTGACAGTTTAACAGCTAAAGTTAAAGAAGTTCAGCATATAATTTCCGGTCTTTGTGAAAAGAATTTTTTGGAAATTACAGACAATATTGTTAAGTTAAAGTCAGTTGTTGCCCAGATAGATGAGAATAATGTGTCTGCCAATAATGCAATATTCTCAAATATTACCGACAGATTGGCTGTATTTGAAAACAGTTTAAAAACATCTTTAGATAAACAAGAAGAGTCTGTAGCAAATTCTTCCAGCAAACTGATAGAAGAAATGGAAAACGTAAAAAATCTGTCGGGAGCACTTGATTACAAACTGGATTCATCCGTTATAGAATTAAATAATGCAAAGCGTGAGTTTACAGACTTAAAAAGTGCGGTAGAAAATGTTTTAGCACTGGATTTTGTTAATACCGTAAAAGATTTACGTGTCGATTTATACGCTATAAAACAAGATTTATCAACTGCAGTTGAGACTTCCGGAAGTGATTTAGCCGATAGATTTTCTAAAGATTTATTTGGTAAGTACGAACTTTTAATAAGCAAATTGGACAGCGCTGAAGATGAAATAAAACAGACTCAAGCTGCAGCCCTAAATAACATGAAAAATGTTTTAGACAATATTTCCGCTTCGCTTATCGATATATTGTCATACGTAAGTGACAGAACCGAACTAAATACAGACTCCATAGATATAAAACTTGCAGATATCGCAGAAAGCGTCAAAGAAAGTAATTTAAATTATGTAGAAAATGTGAGAGATGTTGTCGAAGTTATAAGAAAACAGGTAGAAAACAACCTTTTGCAGATTCAAAAAGATTTTACAGGCAAGGTTGATTCCATAAAAAATGTTGTAACTGAAAATACAGAAGCTTTGAGAAATGAAATAAAATATTCATATAACAAGCTTTTAGAAGTTCAAGACAGCTTTAAAAATATAAAAGACTCTATGGAAGCTAGCAACACTTCTATTGACACAAATCTCAAAGAAATTATTACATCTTCCGATAATTTAAAGGCAGGCTTTGAACTTAAGCTCTCTGCTTTTAAAAATGAATTATTGGAAAAAGTCGCAGAATTTAAGCAAGAATTTACGTGCGAAAACGCAGATAAATTTAGTGAACTAAAATTTGCTTCAGAAAATCTAAATACTAAAAGTATACAGAACGCTGCAGATTTGAAAAACGAATTGAGAGATGAAATCACTCTTATTATAGACAATCTTAAAAATAAAGTAAGAGAATTATCTGTTCAATTAACACAATCTGTAGAAAATCTTGAGAAATCCGGTCAGAACATAGAGGTTATTGTCGAAGATAAGACTCAAAGCCTGCTGGACAGCTTTAGTGAGCTCGGTGAAAATGTAAATTCACTGTCTTCAGCTGTGTCCTCGTCTTTAACAGCAACATTAGCACAAATTCTTGATAATTTTGTTGCACTTAAAGCTTTAATTAATAATTTAAATGATAAGGCATCAGCTGATTTACAAAAAAATATAGAAATTTTAACAGAGGATTTTTCTAAACTTAGAGATAGTATTACATCTTTTGACAAACGCATTGATGAAGATTTGGCTATGCAAGTTTCTATAATAGAGGGAAACTTTGAATCATTGCTTGCGTCTGTTTCTGACTTATTTACCAGAAGTGATGCAATGCTCGCGTTAAAAATTGACTCCGGCTTTACTGAAATTTCCGGTAAAATTTCTGATGCAATTGCTAATAAACTTGAACAATATAGATCTTCAGTAGAAAGTTTATGCGAAAGCTTGTTTAATAATGGCAACGAACAGGCAGAGATACTTAAAGAAAAAATTGTAGAACTGGATAATTTCTTCAAGGCAAATGTTGAAGAACAAAATAAAAACACAACAATCCAACTGGAAAATCTTGTTTTAAAATTAAAAGATGTAGTTGACAGTAACATAAAACTTACTGTTGCAGACTATAATTCTTTAAAAACAAGTCTTAAAAGTTTCTTGAATGATATTGAATCTAAAAATGTTCTTTTGGCAGAAAATTTAAAAGCACAATTAGATGATATTACTAAGTATATTGATACAGGCTTAGATATTCAATCTCAGGATGTTATTAACAAATTTGAAGAGATATCTTCATATGCCCAAAATATATTGACCCAAATAAATGGCTCTACAAAATTAATTGACTCAAAAATCAGTTTACAAGCTCAAGATTTAAATAACAAATTTGCTGAACTAACTACGCAATCAGACAATCTTTCAGAACAACTGAACAATATTTCAAAAAACATAAACTCAGAGCTTGTTGTGAATTCACAGGAAATATTATCTGAACTTGATAGTTCTGCGGCACAAATTACTACCCGAATAGATGCACAGACTCAAGAAGCCAATAATAAGTTTGATGAAATTACTTCAAAAGTTCAAGGTGTTATCGCCTTTTTGCAAAATTTTGAAAATAATTTTGAAAATAAAACCGATGATGTTAATAATGCAATAGAAGCATATAAAGCAGCCGCTGCCTCTTCCGCAGAGACAACTACGTCGGCTATTATAAGCAGTCTGACAGATATATCTACGAAGTTATCTGCTAAATATAATGAATCGCTAGCTTCCATATTATCTGCTTCTTCAGAAACAAAAGATTTTATAGGTTCTTCATTAGAAAATCAAATAAAAGATGTAACAGAACTTATACAAAAGTCAACAGATACTCAGCATGACAATTTAACAATTCAAGCTAATAATATTTTGGATAAATTACAGAATATTCAATCATATACAGTAAAGCAAACCGCTATTTTACAAGAAACTCTTGCAGATAATGAGCTTTATGACAAAATACAAAGCTTATTAGAAGAGCATTCTTTAAGTTTAACTACACAGAACAGCAACCTGAGTTCTGCTTTAAATGTTTTAATTAATGAAATAAAAGATTCTGTCGATGAAAAATTTAATCTTGTAATGTCTACTTCAACAGACATTTCTGCCGGCGAACTTCAAACGATAGAAGCTTTTACGAACAGAATACTTGAACAAATAGAAATCAGCAAAAAAAATGCCGAAAAATATAATGATTTAATTTCAGAACTTATCAAAAAAGATCTTGATGCAATTGCAGGAAATATTGAAAAAGAAACTGATCTAATCATTAAAGATTTAATTGAACAATTCTCTCTGCTTAAAGATTATCAGAAAGACGAGCTGGCACAACTCACTGTACATATAGAAAGCACTGTAGAAGATTATATATATAATCATTTAAATGATTTAAAATCTTATTTGGATGTAAAAACAGATTCTACCGTTCTTGACAATAAAATTGATAATTTAAAAAATGAACTAAATTCATCTGTAGATGAAGTGCTGGATAATTTGAATAAAATGCTTGAAACAAGTGTATTTTCATCTGCATTATCCGATTTTAAAACTGCAAATGAAATTCTGCTGAATTCTATGGCTGATAAACTAAATGCACAGGTTCAAGAGTTTATAAAAGAAAATATTTCAAATGATATAAACGAGAAATTTGCATTATTCGATAAAAAGTTTATTGATACTCTGGTCGATAAATATGAAGAAATCAAAATATCATTAAATGAGCATATTAGTGCTTTCGATAAAATGCAAATGTCAGTATCTGATATTATTTCAAAATTTAATGATACAAAAAATGAAATCAGCAGCAATATAACTTCTTTGATTAGCGGAATTAATGATTCAATCGGCGGCTTAAGCAAGAGTTTTGCAGATTTGAAAGCACAGATATTGAATAAATCCTTTGATGAAGCTTTTCAGGCGTCAATAAACAAACAAATATCCGGTATTGAAAGCTTAATAAGAGAGCAGTTCGGATATCTTGAGGATATTAATGAATTGTGCGGTAATAATCTTCCGGAACTTACAGAGATGAATACTCTTGTCAAATACGGAATTCAGCAATCTGTAAAAGATTTATCAGAAAAACTGAATACTCAAGACGAAATTATAGAAAAAGAGTTAAATGAATTTAAATCTGAAATTATTACACAGTTTATAAATGTATTTAATCAAGTATCTTTTGTGGCTGAACAAGAAGAAATTCTTGATTTTATTCAAGAAAAGCATTCTGAGTTAATTACAATACTGAGTCATATTGTTACAACTTCAGATAATATAGAAACGGTCAAAGATAATCTGGCTTTGGTTGATAATAAAATGGATTCTTTAAAAGAAGATATAGACTTAATAAATGAAAAAATTACGTCTATTATATCTTCTGACGGAGACATTAATTATGTATACAGCCTGCAGGACCTGGAGTCAGATATAGCAAATCTGCGGCTTGTATTGAATGAAATGAAAGAAGACAGTAAATCTAAAGAATTTGATGAGCTTATTTCTTCTACAAATGATATTCATAAACTAGTCGAATCAATAAAAACAGAAATCCCCAAGTTTGAACTGGAAGAATTTAAACGCGACTTTGATGCTTTAAATGAAGATATAGTAAGTATCAGTACCAGAACCAATAAACTTATACTGGCTTCTGATGAATCATATAAGACATTACAAGACAACTTACAAGATTTCAAATTAGTAATAAATGATTTAGATGAAAGAACTCGCAATTTTGCACACGAAGCAGGGATAGACAGAATTGATAACAAGCTGGGCTCTATCAATACTATGATTCAGAATGGAGCAAAAACCAATCAAGTATTTAATCAGGTATTTGAATATCTTGCAGAATGGGTTGATAAAGCTGGAGAAGAAATCAGTAAAATCTCTGACAGAGTAGAAACACTTGATGATATCGGTCAAATAAAAGTTATGCTTGAAGATTTAAAAGCCGAAGCTGAAGATGATTCAGAAAGCACGGAACTTATAGAGGCATTGAGTAATGTCTTTGAGAAACAGGCTAAGCGTATATCTTCACTGGAAGCCAAACTTGACAGAGTTATTGTCGAAACTACTATTAACAATAAAAACAATAAAATAGACATGACACCGTTTGAGGAAACATTAAACAGATTCCTTGTTGCAATAGATGAACGCATGGTATCGCAGCAAGAAAAAATTAATTCTCTGGAAACAAAACTCAGTGAAGTAATGTCACTTATAGATCCGAAAGATACCGCTCAATTAACAAAAAAAGTCGGCGGTATGGACAGACAAATAGCGAAATTAAATAAAAGTATAGAAAAAATAGCTTCTCATGTTGTTGAAAAATAATGTAGAAAATATAAAAAAACTGGTAAAAAATGATAACGTTCTGACTGCATTGGAAGAACGTTATTGCTATGCGCAGGACTCACTTAACACAAAAGAAAAACCGCATTTGCCTGATATTGCAATTTTTGTGGAATCAGCAGCTGAAGTTCAAAAAATTTTAATATTTGCCAATAAACATAAAATTCCGGTGGTTTGCCGCGGTGCCGGAACTAACATGGTAGGAGCCTGCACCTGTCCGCAGGGCGGTATTGTTTTGAATTTTTCCAAAATGAATAAAATATTGGATTTTAATGCTGAAAATATGACCATGAGAGTCGAGCCCGGAGTTGTACTTGATGATATAAAAAAACTGGCAGAGACCGAAAATCTTTTTTACCCGCCGGATCCTTCTAACTATAAAGTTTCAACAATAGGGGGCAGTATTGCACAATCTTCGGGCGGAGCTATGTCTTTTAAATACGGTACAACTAAGGATTATATTTTAAGTTTAACTGTTATTCTGGCTGACGGAACATTATTAAAACTTGGGGCGGGAACAATAAAAGATGCTGTCGGATATCACTTAAACCAGCTTATTATGGGCAGTGAAGGCACTCTTGCAGTTGTTGTGGAAGCGGAATTAAAATTAATACCTAAACCCGAAGCAAAGAGAACTATAGTCGGTTATTTTGACAATTTTGATTCTGCAATAGAAGGAGTGAACAATATTGTAAAAGAGCGGGTTTTCCCTGCAACAATTGATTTTATGGACAATAATTCATTAAGAACAGTTGAGCAGTTTTCCCATTGCGGATTACAAACAGATAAGGAAGCCTTATTAATCATAGACATAGACGGTTTTGAGACATCTCTTGATACGCAGCAAGACCGTATTGAAAAATCTTTGCAAAAGGCAGGAGCTGCCAGTACTGGAGTTGTTGGTGAAGAAATTTGGACGGCAAGACGTGCAAGCTTTGCGGCAACTGCACAGCTTGCACCTGATGTAGTATCAGATGATATTATTGTTCCCAGAACATCGCTGGCTCAAATGATTAACGGATGTAAAAATATATGCAATAAATACGGACTGCAAGTTTGTATAGTAGGTCATGTCGGAGACGGAAATATTCATCCGCAGATAGCGTTAAATTTAGAAAATGATGATGAATTTAAAAACTATATAAAAGCTAAATCAGAAATGTATGAAATGGCCCTCGCTTTAGGCGGAACCATTTCTTCTGAACACGGTGTCGGGATATCCAAAATTTCTTATATAGAAAATACGCTTGATGAACAGGCTTTAGAATATATGAAACAAATTAAAAAGTTATTTGACCCGAATAATATATTAAATCCGGGTAAAATTTTCAAAATTTAGGGTAAAAAATAATAGAAGGAGTTAAGATGGATATTATTGTTATTAATTGTACGGTTCCTGATAAAAAAATTGCAAAGGATATAACAAAAATTTTAATGAAACATAAGCTTGCAGCCTGCGTAAGCATGATTGAAAATGTGCGTTCCGTATTCTCTTGGGACGGAGAAATTTGTGAAGAAAAAGAAATTCTAATGATGATAAAGACAAGACGCGCAAACTATGGAAAAGTTAAACTTGTTATAGAAGATTTGCATCCGTATACAGTTCCAGAAATTATAGCACTGCCTATAGTTGACTGTAGTGAAGATTATTTAAAATGGTTAGTGAAAGAAACAGAAAATTAAGAAATTATCTGGAAAGCCTGGGAATAACAGTAAACATCGGCAAGACAAAAGCACGCGGAAATAAAGGCTTCTTTAGGGGGAATTCAACCGGTAATTTTCGTATAGATATAGCAGCAAACTTAACGGAAGAAGATATCACCTCCGTTTTGACACATGAATTTGCGCACTACTTACATTATACATATGATAATACTCTAAAAAATCTGGACTTTATTTTTGGCAAAGTTGACAACTCTGTCAGAGAGGAACTTATTAAAGTTACTGTAAATGAAATACCCAAAGATTTTGCAACAGAACTTATAAAGCAAAAAGAAGAATTATCCGCACAAATAAAGTTCTGTACTAAAATAATTAAATCCCACTATCCAAACTTTTTAATAAGCACCCCTTTTAAAACTATTGAAAGAAGTATAAAATGGCCGGCGAAATACCTCTTAAAATACGACCGGATACGATTTTTTAATCGTACTTACTCTGTGAAAACAATTGAAAACGATTTTGGATATTTGTCACAAGTACAGAGCACTTATATTATTCTTAAATCCAAACAAAGGGCTATAAAAAGAATTAATGCAAAAATATCACGTTTAAATAAGTATTATAATTGTGAAGCGGAATTATTTGCAAGATTTATTTCATTATATTTTTTGAAACCTCATTCTGCATTAAATTTAGCACCTTTAACATCTAAACTGCTCTCAAATATTATAGAAAAAGGGGATTTTCCTGAGCTTACAGAGTTCTCCAAATTATTCAAATAGGACTTCCTTTTTTTATTAATTTCGTTTAAAATAAAAGAAAAGGACGAGAGCTGATGATATCAAATTTTAATAACTATACCCGAAAAGATGATATAAAACTTGTTACAATTATTATATTAGTCTTTTTATTTATTGTCTGGTTTTGTTCTCCTCCGGGAAACAAATTTTTACAAATATGTTTTTGGGGAAACAATACCAGATTCCTGATTACAAAACTTACTAATAATTCAGAAACAACAGCATATAAATTTTACAGAAATAATGCTGTTTATCTTGCAAAGATGTACAAAAATAAAGATAGTGCTCTGAGAGAAATGGATAAAGCAATTCAGTCCGTACCTGCTTATATTTCCGATAAAGAGCTTAAGAATTTATATAAAGACAGAGCTAATATAAGAATTTGTGCGGGTGATTACAAAGGCGCACTAAACGATTTTATTCAGGCCGAAAACATTACATTTCAGGATTATTTAAAAATCGCTCTGCTATATAAAGAAGTCGGAATGTATAAGCAAGCTATGTCTTTTTGCAACGCAATATTAAATGTTGACAATACAGCATACTCCGGATTCGCTTGTCTTGCGTATTTATATGACACAGCCGGCAGAACCGATATTGCAATAAAAGTCTGGGATTTAGCTTTAGACAGGAGAAAAAATAATGCAAGAGCATATGCAGACAGAGCATTATTAAAGAAAAAAATAGGAGATTTTGAAGGATATAAAGAAGATTTGGCTAAAGCTAAAGAAATTTTCCCGACTATTGATATAGAACAATCTATTATTAAAGATACTCTTCAACCGAAAGTTTTATCACTGTCTATTTTATAATAAATTATATTTTCTTTCTTTTGTTTGTATTAAAATATAATTATTAAACATTAGCCAGAGGTGGAGAAATGAAGTATTCCGAATATTCAGCTGTTATAGTGGGAAGCGGTTCGGCCGGCTTATATACTGCATTAAAATTGTCCCAGCAGATAAATTTACCTGACGGAATATTATTAATTACAAAATCTTTTCTTGGTGAGAGTAATTCAATGTATGCTCAAGGCGGAATTGTAGGTGTAATTCATCAAAATCCGGCTGATAGTGTACGTCTCCATGTTGAAGACACACTGAAAGCAGGTGCAGGCCTTTGCGACAAAGCTGCTGTGGAATATATTTCCGGAGCTTCAGACGAAGTCATAAATGATTTAATAGATTGCGGTGTAAAATTTGATACAAATGAAAATGGAAATTTAAACTTTACACTGGAAGCAGCGCACAGCATAAAAAGGATTTTGCATACAGGCGGCGATGCTACGGGCAAAGGCATAACAACCGCCCTGAGAAACGATGTTTTAAGAGATGGAAATATTACAATTATGGAAAATTCCATGGCTGTAGAGCTTCTCATTAATGCGGATAATGTTTGTAAAGGGGTTATTCTCTATAATGAACTAACTGATGAACATGAAATTGTTTACACCTCTGCTCTTATTTTAGCAACGGGCGGAGCCGGACAATTATATAAATATACCACTAATCCGGAAGGTGCCACCGCAGATGGTATTGATATTGCATACAATGCCGGGGCCATTATTCAGGACATGGAATTTATCCAATTTCACCCTACGGCACTAGCATTAACCCCTGAAAACAAAAACAGATTTTTGATTTCAGAAGCTGTACGCGGTGAAGGTGCAAAACTTATAAATGATTCGGGTGATGAATTTATGTCTCGATATCATGACAAAAGAGAACTGGCTCCCCGTGATATCGTTACAAGAGCCATATATAGCGAAATGAAAAAACAGCATTCGTATAACGTATTTTTGAATGCTTCCATGATTGAACGCGCAAATTTATTTAAAAGATTTCCTACAATCTCCAGCAGATGCAAAGAAAATGGTATAGATATTTCGAAAACCCCTATCCCTGTGGCGCCGGCGGCTCATTATTGTATGGGCGGAATAAAAGCAACTGTCGAAGGCAGAACCTCAATAAAAGGACTTTATGCTATAGGCGAATGCGCTTCTACCGGCTTGCATGGCGCAAACCGGCTTGCAAGTAATTCACTGCTGGAATGCGTAGTATGCGCATATGAACTGGCTGACTACTTATCTTTTGCAAACCTTATTCCGCCTAAAAAAATAGATGACAATATTAAGAATACAATTGATACTTATTCACAGCCTTTAAACGATACCGATTATGATACAGAGTCTTTAAAAAGAAGCCTTAAAGAACTTATGTGGAATAATGTCGGTATTGTTCGTTCAGAAGAGTCGCTCTTGTTTGCAAAAAACGAATTAAAAAAAATGCAAACAAATTTCAGAAAAACCAGAAAATGTTTAAACAAAGATGAATATGAATACAGAAATATGCTCACAGCCGCCTTGCTTGTAACAACATCCGCAATCGCAAGAAAAGAATCCAGAGGCGCACACTGCAGATCTGATTATCAACAGACTGATGAGCTTGCCGTTCATTCTAATATAATTAAATCGCAAGAAAAGGAATTGATATATGCTAAATAAAATTTTTATAGAAAAACACATAAAAGACGCATTACAAGAGGATATAGGTTTCGGTGATATAACGACGGATTATCTTACGGACGAAAATGACAGGCTGAAATGTTCTCTAAATACCCGTGCGGAAGGGATTTTTTGCGGAAAAAGTGTTTTTGAAACCGTTTTTACTATACTTTCACCGGAAATAAAAATAAAATTTTATTTTAAAGACGGAGATGTTATTAAAAAAGGAGATAAAATTGCAGATATAGAAGGCCCCGCAAAATATATTCTTATGGGCGAAAGAACAGCTTTAAACTATATTCAGCGCATGAGCGGAATTGCAACTGAAACGAACAAATATCAAAAGGCTATCGGAGAGTACAAAGCAAAAGTTGCAGATACAAGAAAAACAACACCGTGCTTCAGAGCTTTTGAAAAATATGCGGTAAAAATGGGCGGCGGCAGTCTGCATCGGTTTAATTTGGCTGACTGTGCGATGATAAAAGATAATCACATAAAATATGCGGGCAGTTTAACGGCAGCCGTAGGCAAATTAAAAAAGCATATTTCTCATGCGCATAAAATAGAAGCAGAATGTGATACAAAGGAGCAGGTAAAAGAGGCATTGGCTTGCGGAGTCGATATTATAATGCTTGATAATATGAATTGCTCTCTTATGAAAGAATGTGTAGAGCTTATCGGAGGCAAAGCCATCGTTGAAGCAAGCGGCAATGTTACGCTTGATACAATAAAAGAAATTGCTTCTACCGGTGTGGATATAATATCTTCCAGTGCTATTGTCGCAAAAGCTCCTACTCTGGATTTAGGACTGGACATGTAAACATACATCTATTTATTAAGATTTTCCAATTCAGCTTCTTCTTTCTTAAGCTTTTTTTCTTCGGATTCAAGCTTATTTTGTTCTTTATTAAGCTGATCGATCTGTCTCTGGATATTGCGTTCTTCAGACTCAATCCTGTCCTGTTCCTGCTTAATTTGTGAAACAGTTTTTTGACTTTTAAAAATAGAATTTGCAGAAATGATAGGTAGAATATACATAACGACTCCTTATGTTTATAATTAAAACATATAAAAATAAAATTTGCCATTATTCTTAAGTGTGTGATAAGATTGCGATATAATTACCCACAAATTACACACGGGCAATTCTTAAAAATTGTAAAAACAGTCTCTCCGGGTAGCTCAGCTGGATAGAGCGCAGGTCTCCGAAGCCTGAGATCACGGGTTCGAATCCCGTCCCGGAGGTTTGTAAAGTAATAATACATCGTTTTTTTCTTATAAATATGTTATACTGAATAGGTAGCACTTAGAACAGGATAGTATTTGTGGGTTTTTTCGACAGTATAAAAAGGTTTAAGAAGCAGCTAGAACAGGTTGAATCCTCTGTTTATTCAAGCAACCAATCTCTTTTGGAAGTATATGAACGCAATGCTAAATTAGAAGCGGAAATTGCGCTGCGGACAAACGAACTTGACAGAGCCAACAAACAAATGCTTACCTTGCAGCATGTTTGGGATATGATGAATTCTTCAAAACCGTTATCAAGTGTTTTAAATGCTATAGTTAACAGCCTGCAAGGCGAATTGGGTTATCTTTACAGCTTCATTGTTAAACAAAAAGCCGATAATGACGGAACATATTTTCAAATAGTAGCATCTTCTAAAGACGATTTCGGGATTAAATTTTCGGAATATTTCAATTGCGATGTTGCTGATTTTAGAATGACATTTCCTGATATTTCGGAAATAAAAAATGCCATAAAAGAAAATAGAATCTATCAATCTACGGAACTTTTGAAGTTAATATACGAATTTATTCCCCAGCTGGGAGAAGAAAACATAAAGACTTTTTTAAATGCGTCAAATATGAAATCATACATTCTGGTACCTTTAATGTCTAAACAGACGCACTTTGGTTCACTTGTAGTGTTCTCTTCCCGCGAAACAGTAAGCAATAACGAATTAAATTTTCTCAACCTGTTTGCAAAACAGATTGAACTTGCAATAACAATAGCCGACCTGTTTCAGGCTGTTAAAGAACAGGCCATAACAGACGGAATGACCGGCTTATATAACAGGCGCTATTTTGAAGAGTTTATAAAAAAAGAAGCCGTACGTGCAGAACGTCAAGGCCAAAAGTTTACTGTAATAGGACTTGACTTGGATCATTTAAAACAAATAAATGATGCCTACGGACATAATTACGGAGATATTGCAATCAAAGCAATAGCTGAGGTCTTGAAAAACAATGCCCGTTCAATAGATATAGCGGCAAGAATGGGCGGAGAAGAATTTAACCTTATCTTACCGGGTGTAGATTCTGCCGGCGGCTGCATTGCTGCTGAACGTATACGAAAAGCCATAGAAGCGGTTGATTTGGAAAAAATAGGACATATTACCGCAAGCCTTGGAGTAGCTACATATTTAGAGCATTCGGATGACATAGACGAACTTCTGGAAATAACAGACAGGGCTATGTACGAATCAAAGAGAAACGGCAGAAACCGTGTTACAATAGCAAGACCTGCACATGAGACCTCCTGGCAGGAACTTGCCGTAAATACATTCATTGATATTTTGACCAAGCACAGAATCCCTGTTGACGAAAAAACATCTAAGGTTTTAGCACAAAAACTACAAGAAATGAATAATGATAAACTTTATCAGGTTGCAGACTCTCTTGTTGAAACATATAATCCCGAACACACAGAAGGAAGCGTAAAACAAAAAGTTCAGATAGCTTCCCTGCTCGCCAAGCGTTTTGATTTGCCTAAAGAAAGTATAGATAAGCTAAAAATAGCGGTACTACTGTATGATATCGGAAACACAATGCTTCCAAAAGAGTTGTTACGCAAAAAAGAACCCCTGACGGAAGAAGAGAAGCTTTCCATAAAGCAGCATCCAGTAATCGCTGCAAGAGAAATTCTGGAGCCTATTTCGAATGTTGTAGATATAATTCCGATTATAGAAAAACACCACGAAAATTGGAACGGGACCGGTTATCCCGCAAAAATTTCCGGTGATGATATTCCGATTGAATCACAAATAATTTTGATTATAGATTCATATTTTGCACTGCTGGAGAAAAGACCATACAGAGATGCTATGACAAAAGAAGAGGCAATAAAGCAAATTGAAAAAGACATAAATCAAAAGTGGAGCGAAAAACTTGCAAGAGAATTTATCGGAATTGTCCAAAATGAAGGCTAGCCGAATATGCAATTTAACGAGGAAATATGATAGAGCTTTTAATATTATTTGAACTGAATAAAAATATTTTAACTATGTATGGTATCTCAAAAGAAATTCGAGCTTCTTTTTCCGTATTAACAACTCCGAGTTACGGGACAATAAAACCGGCTCTTAACCGGTTAGAGTCAGGCGGCTGTGTAAAAACCCGGAAAACAATGTCTTCGGGAGGTCGTCCTTCAACTTATTATTCAATAACCGATACCGGTAAAAAAGAGCTGAAAAAGCTTATATTATCTCCGCCTCAAGACAACCCCGTACAATTTTTAACAACAGCAAGAATCAAACTTGCTTGCGCCGATATATTGGGAAAAGACGATCAATTAACAATGCTAAGACAACTAAAAGTTAAAGCTGAAAATATTCTTCTGGATACACAAAATCTTTTGAAAGAAAAAGAACTGGCATTTTACCCCAAGCTCGTTTTTGACAATTTAACTTGTGAGTATAAGAATTTCATATCACTACTGGAGGGGTTTGAACATGCCTGCACTCGTTAGCAGTGTTATGAAAGATTCTATTGCAGAGGAGCTCGGAATAGAAAAAGGTGATGTTCTTTTATCAATAGACGGTAAGGCTTTGCAAGATATGATTGACTACAATTATATGTGCAAAAACGAATTTATTACCGTTGAGATACAAAAAATGAATGGCGAAATTGAAGAAATTGAGCTTGAAAAAGATTTCGACGAGGATCTGGGTATTATTTTTGAAAGTGCAGTTTTTGATAAGGTTAAACCATGCCTGAACAATTGTATTTTTTGCTTTGTGGCACAACAGCCAAAAGGTTTGCGGAATACACTTTATATAAAAGATGATGACTACCGGCTCTCATATTTACAGGGGACATATATTACAACAACAAACCTTACGGAAAAAGATAAAGAGCGGATTGCACAATTACATCTCGGGCCGTTTTATATTTCGGTTCATACAACAAATCCTGATTTGCGCATAAAAATGCTGCGCAACCCGAATGCCGGAAATATTATGGATAATCTAAACTGGTTTAAAGAGAACGATATTCCGTTTCATACGCAAATAGTTCTCTGCCCCGGTTATAATGACGGTAATGAGTTAAAAAGAACATTAGAGGATTTATCCGGCTTGGGCGAAGCTCTCCTATCAGTGGCAATAGTACCGGTCGGCGTAACTCAATTCAGACAGGATGAATTAAAAACCGTAAATAAACAAATTGCGGAAGAAACAATTGAAATTTCTTCCAAATTCAGAAAAGTTTGCTGCTCGGATGAATTTTTTCTGCTGGCAGAACGTGAAATCCCAGGCTCTGATTATTACGGAAACTTTTCACAGTTAGATGACGGTGTCGGCTCTTTAAGAACTCTAATTGATGATTTTAATTCTTTTTCTTTACCACAAAAACTTACAAAAAAATTAACCTTATGTTTTGCTTGTTCCGTAGCATCAAAATCCGCATTTGAGTATATTTCGTCAAAGCTTAACGGAATTTATAACCTAACAACAGTTGTAAATCCGGTAAAATCGACTTACTGGGGGGAAAATATAACAGTTGCCGGGCTTATTACTTCAGAAGATTTAATAAATTCAATCAAAAATATCAAAGCTGATTATATATTTGTACCTTCTATTATGTTAAAACCTTTTACGAATTTATTTCTGGATGGTAATTCTCTGGATTATGTATCCCAAAAAACATCTAAAAATTTATATGTGATAAATAATAACTATTCCGTATCTGAAGTCATAGATTTAATCTGCAAATATGTTTAATAAATATTAGATAATCGGGTAATGTACTACGTATTATGACTATTATTTAATAGAATGGAGGGCTGAATAAGAGAGCGTAACATTTGCCCCGATAGGAGGATTAAAAAAATGACAACGGCATTAAGTACGGAAAGACAAACAATAAGCGTAATTATCATAGAGGATTTCAAACTCACAAGAGTAGGCTTAAGATGCGCGCTAAATTCTAATGAAGATATCAATGTTGTTGCGGAAAGTGATAACGCAATAGACGGTCTTAAATTAATAGAACAACATACGCCTGATATTGTTCTCATGGATTTGGGACTTGCGGGAATGAACGGTATTGAAGCTACATTAAAAGTTAAAGAAATGAACAAAGACATAAAAGTTATAGCGCTGACTTCTCATGACAGAGAAGAAGAGGTAATTGCATCACTGTCATCCGGCGCTATGGCATACTGCCTGAAAGATATTGATCCGACAAAATTAGCAGACGTAATAAGAGACGTCAAAAGCGGTGTTTGCTGGCTTGATCCCGTAATTGCACGAAAAGTTTTAGATTCTTTCCCTAAACAGGAGACACTAGGCATACTAAAAGATAAATCTTCCGAAGAAGGCAGAGTACCGCTTACAGAAAGAGAATTTGAGGTTTTGAAGCATCTGGTAGACGGTAAAAGTAATACTGAAATAGCCAAGGAACTTATTGTCAGTGTACACACGGCCAAAGCTCATGTTTGTTCTATTTTGCAAAAAATGTGCGTAAATGACAGAGTTCAAGCGGCAGTAAAAGCTGTAAAAGAAGGACTCGTTTAAGATAAAGTTGCATATATCCTCTGTTTGTAGTACTTTATTAATAATACACAGTATGAAAGAGGATAGATAAATGAATACAACAATTGAAAAACAACCTGAAAATATTGTAAAAGTCGATATTGAAATCCCGGCAAAGGATGCAGTTGATTTTTATAATAATGCCGCAAAAAAGATTGCACAGTACGTAAATATTCCGGGTTTTAGAAAGGGTAAAGCTCCAAGAAATATTGTAGAACAACATGTTGGAGAAGAAAGAATCAAGCACGAAGCTCTTGAAAATGCTTTGCCGAGAATCTTCTCTCAGGTTATCAGAGAGAATGATTTTGATGTTGTTGCGCAGCCTTATGTAGAATCATACGATTTTAAAATCGGTGAAGATTTAAAAATCGTTGCAAAGATTGAATTACGTCCGGAAGTAACACTTGGTGAATACAAAGGTCTGACTATTGATGTTGAAGGTTATAAAACTCCTGATGAT
>CALUPJ010000028.1 GCA_944322555.1 Candidatus Gastranaerophilales bacterium
TCGGTACGGCGGCAATCTGGAGCATTGTGATGGGCGTGTTCTTTGCAATAGCACAGAAGAACGAAGAAAAGGAAAAGGCAAAGAAAATGATTGTAAACTATGTAATAGGACTTGTGGTCATCTTTGCTATCCTTGTTGCTTGCCCTTATCTCGTAAAAGGAATCGCAATTTTAGTGACATGATAAACTTTTTTCAGGAAATTTGCGCCAACCTATTGACAAATCTCAAAAGATGTGCTATTCGTATTAACACGAAGAAAGAAAATTGAAGGAGGCTCTTATGAACGCACAGGAAGTTATAGCTAAAGCGGACAGGGGAGAGGGATTGACCGAAGAGGAAATCAAAGTCTATCGCTCGGCTGTCAAACCTGAAAAGCACCTTTACGGAAAGTATGGTACGCTCGCAAAGAAATATCTTGAAGAGCATAATATCGGGAAGTTCTGGGCGATTGAAAACTTGGCTGAGTATCTCCACGACGTGGACAGGCAGGCGGATGAGCTGTATGAAAGCATGCACGCGCGCCTTTCCAAAGACGAAAGGTTCAGACGGACGGGAAATTTTATAGAGGACTTGCGCCGTCAGACGGAAATCCAGCAGCTTATAGAGGAAGAGATTCTTTCTGAACTTGTCTATGTGGACTAATCGGAGGTAAAAATATGAGAGTTGTAATAGGTATAGGTAAGGGAATCTTCAAAGCGTTGATTCTTGCGGCGGTAGTTGTGGGGTCGTTTGTAATGAACTGCATCGGCGCTATAATCTGCGCGATTTCGAGTAACTGAGGAGATAGTATGGAACGTAAAGCTGATACGCCCGTCAGAAAGAGCCGCAGAAGATATGAAGAGCGGAACAAAGATGAGCGAAAAGAAAAGAACAAAGCATGGGCAACGAGCATTGATCGCCAGTTTGCGAGCGAGATAGACGAGTTTCTTAAAAAATACAACATTACAAAGGTGGCGCTGATTTATGCAGGGTATGAAGCCCTGCGTAATCAGCTTGGCCTTCAAAAACAGCAAGATCAACAAAATAAAGAATAAAGCGTTGAGCGCAAGGACTATGGCCCTTGCGCTCTTGCTTTTCTAAATAAAAAACTAAATTTTTAACATGCCAATCGGCATAGGAAAGAAATGTGACATCGGAAGGATGTAACGTATCGGACTTATGCCGAGCGCTGTATCCTTCCGAATCTAAAAAGGAGGAAGAATGATACAAGCGCAAATCGATAAAAAATATGTCGCACTACTTTTATTGGAAGCAATCTGTAAGGACAATAACTTGCCTGATGAGACGCTTAGAAATGTGTTAAAAGAAAAAGAAAAATATAAAGAAAAATATATTGAAAAGGGTAAATAACATGGAAAGATTAGTAACAGGCTTAAATAGCAACAAAATCGTAATGCCTACGAATGTTTCTTTTGAGGATAGAAACCGAGTTCGTCAGGTCGTCTATTATGGACGAGTTTCCTCTGAGCATGAGGCGCAACTGAGTGCGCTTGCCAATCAGATGCAATGGTATGATGATCAAACAACGTATCATCCCAATTGGAACGTGATAAATAAATACATTGATGAAGGTATTACAGGTACTCAGGCAAAGAAAAGACCTGCGTTCATGAGAATGCTGGCTGATGCCCACGAGCACAAATTTGACTTAATTGTAACAAGGGAAGTTTGTCGTTTTGCAAGAAATACTGTTGATACATTGGTAGTAACGCGTGAATTAAAAAACATCGGGGTTGAAGTCTACTTTGTTAATGACAATATTTGGACTATGGACGGAGATGGAGAGTTAAGACTTTCCTTAATGGCTACACTTGCTCAGGAAGAGAGTCGTAAAACATCAGAACGAGTCAGAGCGGGTCAAAAGATAAGCCGCGATAAAGGTGTACTGTACGGCAATGGAAATATCCTTGGATATGACAGAGTCGGAAGCACATATGTTATTAACCCTGAACAAGCCGAAACAGTTCGGATGATATATGATTTCTATTTGAAAGGATATGGATTTACAAAGATTGCTCATGAGCTAATTAAGCTCCACAGACGGGATGCTTCAGGATTTGTGAAATGGGATTGTACCAAAGTTTCGAGAGTACTACATAATGCCACTTATATGGGATACAAATGCTATTTGAAATCATTTCGCAATAACTATCTTGACCAAAAGTCAATTATCAATCGTGATGAAAGTACGCACATGTATGTAAAGGGCGATTTTGAACCGATTATTGACGAAGATGTATGGTATCTTTGTAAAGAAATGCGTGAGAAAAAATGTAAAGAGCGCGGTGTAAAAAATGGTAAAGTAATCAAAAATGGTAATAGAAATAGTACAGATATTTGGGTAAAAAAAGCGGTATGTAAATGTGGATGCCATTTCAGAAAAGATAAATGGCACCGAAACAAGTCCGGACTGACTTATGGCTATATCTGCTATAATGTAGCAAACAATGGAAGCAAATCGTCATACTTAAAGGCTGGTATACAAGATACGGAAGGACATTGCGATATCGGAGTAATTGCGGACTGGAAGTTTAATATGATGGCATATTATATCTTTCAGCAGTTCTCTTTGAACACGGAAGAGATCAAGCGAGAAATGTATTCGTTTTACGAACAGCATGATATAACGGCACCAGTGGATGAAGAAACAATAATCCGAAATTTGAATCATACAATTCAGAAAGAGAAAAATAAAATTGAAAATCTTACTGATATGAGAGTGGGAGGTGAACTTTCAAAAGAGGAATATCTAGCCCGTAAAGAAAAAATATCTGTAAATATTACTAAACTTGAAAAAGAGATCGATGAAATAAGGCGGAGGGGGCTAACAAAAAAAATAGTCACGGATAAAAAACTCACAAGTCAAGAGCTGTTTGAACTATTGGAAGCGGAGTTAGATTTTACGCAGCCCAAAATAAAAGAAGGCCTTATTGATGCCTTTGTAAATAGGGTAACTCCTCGTACATCGCTCGAATTTGATTGGTATTTAAACCTGTTCCCTCATAGCGATAGCAACGAAGAGTACAAAGAAATTATGTCGTTCAAAATTGAGTACAACGATGCGCATTCATACAGAGAAAAGTGCGGAGCTATACTTCGAAAAAATCAATTTAGAGATCTGATCGTCCATGTTTATGCTTAAAGATATGGGGACAAACCTTTTAGGTTTGTCCCTTTTTTATTGCAGCCTTA
>CALUPJ010000029.1 GCA_944322555.1 Candidatus Gastranaerophilales bacterium
GCATAATTAACGACAGCTATAACGCTAACCCCGAGTCTATGCGGGCTTTTATAGATACTATTTTAGAGTTATATAATAATTATGTAATTATTCTTGGAGATATGGGTGAACTTGGTGCAGACGAAGAATTTTACCACAAAGAACTGGGTAAATATATAAATTTGCATAAAAATCTTTCAAAAGAGGCCTTGGTTATTTCAATAGGAGTTTTATCCCGAAATATAACCGATGAAATCACTAATTGCAATGTTGAACATTTTAACAACATTAGTGATGCCGGGGCTTATATTAAGGGAAATGTAAGTTATGAAAGAACATTATTTCTTAAAGCATCACGCAGTATGCATTTTGAAGAAATTATAACCGTTCTTGCCGGATAACCGGTAAGGCTTTTGCAGTTTGAATAGTATATAGAAAAATGTGAAATGAATATGTTACTTTCTCCTACCATGCCAACATCGTTACAAAACTTAATCCGATATTAATTCCATGCAAACATGGTCATTACATGGGTTTTCATGTTTAAATCCGCTCAAACCATGTATTAATGCATTTTTAGCATGCCTGCAATCTGTCTGGCAGAATAGTTACGGGGGTTAAAAACATTTTAAAAAAACTTAACAATTAGCCTTTTATGGGTTGTAAATGGATTCTTAACCCATATAATAAAAATATGGCTTAAGGATTTGGGGAATATCCTTAAAAATTACAGACAGATAATAATTTTTACTTTGGAGGAATAAGTGTTTAAGAGTCGTGATATGGGAAGAGCTATAGCCGTAAAGAGGTGGACTCCGACGGCGTTAGAATGTTATAAGAGAGGGTGTGTGTGTGAAGGTTGTTTTTACAGCGATTTCTTTAGTGCAACTGCACAAAAATGCCAGATGAAAGCTGCCGTACTGGAGCTTGTGAGAACTATCGGCGCGCCTAATGTAGATATTCCGCAAATTTTAGACTGATACTTCCTGATTTTTTTGTCCCTTCCCACTTTAAAAATAGTCAGAAATGTTGTACAATGGAAGGGTAACACATTAGGAGGTGTAAATGCATATACATGTAAATGGTAAAAACATTGAGATTACAGATGCTATCAAAGCTTATGTAAAAGAAAAAATCGGGAAAGTTGCAACTCATTATGACCAAATTACAGGCATTGATGTAATTCTTTCTGTAATCAAAAATCCTGCCGCAACGGGTAAACATGTCGCAGAAGTTTCCTGTAAGATGAATACGGGTGTAGTTCACTGCGAGGAAGCTGCCGAGTCAATGTATGCAAGTATTGATTTACTGGCAGATAAACTTTCACGACAGGTTAAGAAGTTTAAAGACAAAGCATTGGCATCTGGCGGTAAGGAAACTATCAGAAATGCTGAATTAAAAGAGCCCGAAGAGGTTGTAGAAAGCTAACACGGGAATGATTAACAATAAAAAAATTGTAGTTATTATGCCTGCTTATAACGCAGAGAAAACGTTAGAAAAAACATACAATGAGATTTATCAAAATTTCGTCGACGAGATTATTCTTGTCGACGATTTCTCTTCTGATGAAACTAAAGAAATCGCCAAAAGGCTGGATATAACAACCATAGTTCATGAAAAGAATAAAGGTTACGGCGGAAATCAAAAATCCTGTTATCGTGCAGCATTAAAAGCCGGAGCGGACATTGTTATAATGCTCCACCCTGATTACCAGTATACTCCCAAGCTTATTCCGGCCATTGCTTCTATGATGGCTTTTGAAGAGTATGACGCGGTAATTGCCTCAAGAATGCTCGGCAATTCTGCTTTAAAAGGCGGAATGCCTTTGTATAAGCTTATATCCAACAGATTTTTAACGGAATTTGAGAATATGTTACTCGGAGAAAAATTATCTGAATATCATACGGGCTTTCGCGGGTTTACAAAAAAAGTACTTGAAACTCTTCCGCTGGAAGATTGCAGCGACGATTTTATTTTTGATAATCAAATGCTGGCGCTCATTCTCTATAACGGGTTTAAGATTGGTGAAATTTCTTGTCCGACAAAGTATTTTGCGGAGGCTTCTTCCATAAATTTTGTCCGTTCCTGCAAATACGGTCTGGAAGTATTGCTGGTAAGTATTAAATACCGACTTGCAAAACTTGGTTTTAAGGTGAAATTATTCAATAATGGCGGGAAAATATTGGATTTGGAAAAAGAGCTTATTTATTATAACAGAAGGGATTTATGAAAATAGTACTTGCATCTTCAAATGAACATAAAGTTCAGGAAATAAATGATATTGTACGTGGAAGCGGAATAGAATTTATACTTCCGCCTGCCGGATTTAACCCCGTGGAGGACGGTGAAAGTTTTGAAGAAAATTCTTTAATAAAGGCACGGGAAGCCTGGAAGCTTTCCAAAACTTGGACTCTTGCGGATGATTCAGGTTTATGTATTGATACTCTTGATGGAAGACCCGGAATTCATTCGGCAAGATATGCTTCCACCCCGCAAAAACGTATTGAACGTGTTCTTGGGGAAATGAAAGGGAAATCGGACAGAAATGCCCATTTTTCCTGCTGTATGACATTGATTAGTCCCGAAGGTGATACGGCATTTTCATACACAGGTATATGCGAAGGAACTATTACGGACGCTCCGCGCGGTACAAACGGTTTCGGATATGATCCGATATTTTTGCTAAAAGATTCTTCAAGAACAATGGCAGAACTAAGCGAAGATGAGAAAAACATGGTTTCTCACCGTTCAATTGCATTAAGAGCGGTATTAAACTATCTTATTAACGAAGTTCATTCGGCTGAAAACGCGTAAAATTGTTCAAATAATTTCCTATGGGAAGCATTGTGTCTGTTCTGTCAAACATTTCCTGCGGGCCCATGCGTGCTCTTTCCTGAGCTTCAATTTTAGCGTTATAATCACTGTTTTCCTGATATTGTTTAACTTTTAACTGCTGGTAGCAGCTGAGTTTGTCATCATTTGATTCTATAGCTCGGCATTCTTTAATGCCGTTTTCAAAATCAACACGTCTCTGATACCAGTACGAAGCTGTTTCGTTGAGTTTTCCCAGTCCCTTAGGCTCCTCCACATCAGCAAAAGCCGGCGGAGCAAAATCAACCCACTGCGGTTCTGTAAGCCCGTCCAGAGTTACTACTTCATCCGCGGTTACGCAGAGAGGTACAAGTAAGGCTATTAATACCAGAATCTTTTTCATAAAAACCGTCCTTTTTAAAATTATAACATTTTATACGTATTATAATCAAGATTGTAATTAATGCGATTTTTTCCAGTTCTTAATTTTTTCAAGTTTATCCTTATATTTAGCCTCAAGTCCTTGTTCTGTCGGAATATAATATTCTTTTCCTGCAAGAGAATCAGGCAGACACTGCATATTTGTCAATTTCTCCTGTGTATCGTGTGCATATTGATATCCTTTGCCGTAATCCAATTCTTTCATAAGCTTAGTGGGCGCGTTCCTGATTACCAGCGGCACCGGTTCGGCAAGTTCTTTTATTGCATCTCTTTTTGCCGTTTCATAAGCCATATATAGAGCATTGGATTTGGGAGCAAGCGACATATATATAACAGCTTGCGTCAAGTGCACCGAGCATTCCGGCATTCCGATAAAATGGCAGGCATGGTATGCTGCAACAGCTATTTCAAGAGCATGCGGATCCGCAAGTCCTACATCTTCACTTGCAAATCGTGTTATGCGTCTTGCAACATAAATAGGATCTTCACCGGCTTCCAGCATTCTGGCAAGCCAATAAACTGCGGCATCAGGATCGGAATTGCGCATTGATTTATGAAGTGCTGATATAATGTTGTAATGCTCTTCTCCGTTTTTATCATAGAGCAATGATTTTTTAGAAATACACTGCTCCAGAGTTTCATCGGTTACCGTAATTGTTCCGTTTTTATCAACATTGCCGTTTAAGACAATCATTTCCAGAGTTGAAAGTGCATTTCTTGCATCACCGTTAGCAAATTTTGCAACAATTTCCAACTGTTCATCCGTTATATTTACAATTTGATTCCCAAAACCGCGGCTGTCAGTTATTGCCCTTTTCAGGAGAGTTACCAAATCTTCTGTTTTTAATCCCTGAAGCACAAAGACTTTGCATCTTGATAACAATGCTCCGTTCACTTCAAAGGAGGGGTTTTCAGTTGTTGCGCCGATTAATATTATGCTTCCTTTTTCAACAAAAGGCAGAAATGCATCCTGCTGGGCTTTATTAAAGCGGTGAATTTCATCAACAAAAACAATAGTCTTTGCACCAAGCTTACGTGCCTGCTCCGCTTGTGTCATAACGGCTTTAATTTCTTTAATTCCGCTTGTTACGGCAGAAAAGTTAATAAATTCTGAATTTGTTCTGCTTGCTATAATACTTGCCAGAGTGGTTTTACCTACTCCGGGAGGACCCCAGAAGATAAGTGATGAAATTTTATCTTCTTCAATGAGTTTACGTAAAATTTTTCCTTCACCGATTAGATGTCTTTGTCCGACAAATTCATCTAAATTTCTCGGTCTTAAACGCGAAGCCAGAGGCTGATTGTTCTCATTATCAAAAAGCGTTCTTTGTTCCATTTCATCCCTTGTCTTAAAAATAATCCAATATCATTTTAGCATATTTTCAACAGATTAAAACTACCAATATAAAAGGGTGCATCTAAGCACCCGAAGACATTGTGTGATTATAATGGTTCAAGAGAAATTTTATCGATTGGAACTCCTCATCATAATTTTATTAACCTGCCAAAGAACTGTGGAATGTTCTTGAAATCACATCATCCTGCTGTTCTTTTGTCAGTTTAATGAAATTTACCGCATATCCTGAAACTCTTACTGTAAGCTGCGGATATTTTTCAGGGTGTTTTTGTGCATCAAGAAGAGTATCTCTGTTGAATACATTAACATTCAAATGATGCCCCCCTTTTTCTACATATCCGTCCAGCAGATTGATTAAATTTTCTTCTTGTTGAGTTGTCATATTTATCTCCTTTGGTTTCTGTTTTATTACATTTTTATTATAAATCATTTTAAACAACATTTCTGTTGTTTATACAACAATATGAAATTGTAAAATTTATATCTTTTATTTAAGTCAAAACTATGTTAAAATCTAACTGTTGAGGTGAAAATGAAAAAAATTTTAATATTACTGTCTTTAATTTTTACCGCTCCGGTTTTTGCGGCTGATATGAGATTTGTACAGGTTAGTGATATAAATTTCAGTGAAAGTCAGAAAATAGAAATACTGGAAAAATTTGTAGATGAGATTAACAGTCAGAAGAATATTGAGTTTGTTGTTTTTACCGGAGATAATCTTAACAGACCTGTCAAAACTGATTTAGAAGCATTTTTGAAAGAGGTTAAAAAGTTAAATTGCCCGTTTTATATTGTTATAGGGGATCATGATGTTAACAAACACAAGGATTTAAGTAAAATACAATATATAAAGACAATTAAAAAGAAAATCAGGAAATATAAACCGGAAGCTCCGAATTATGTATTTGAAAAAGATGGTGTCATATTTATAGTTGTCGACGGCTCCAAAGATGTAATCCCCGGAACAAACGGGTTTTATAAAGAGGAGACTCTCAAATGGCTTGAGGTGGAATTGAGTCTTTTTTCCGATAAAAATGTTATAATATTTCAGCATTTTCCGTTGATTCCGCCTTCTGAAAGAGAAGCTTATTATACTTTTAAGCCGGAAAATTATTTGCAGCTTCTGAACAATCATCAAAATGTAAAGGCTGTAATTTCGGGACACTTTGGAGTTAACAGGGAGCAGGATGTTAACGGAGTTTTGCATATTTCAACAGCACCGCTGCCACAGTACCGCGTTATTGATATTTTGGATTACGATACCCCGAATCCGACAATCTGGGCGCAGTTAAAAAAATTAAATATTAATAAACCTTAAAAATTCTTTGAAGAAACCTTTAATTCCTTTTTGCCAGGGTTTTGCCATCCCTTTGTAATATTCTTCGTAATCCGCAATAATATTCCGCGGGAGTTCTTTGCCTTCAACAAGAGTCTGAGCAATAAATTCCAGATAATCATCCTGTTCTTCTCTGTATTCAAAATTCTTGTATCTCAAATCTTCGTCCGCTTCATAATGTATTAGCGCGTGATAAGCACATTCAATGCTCTTATCTTTTGTTTCGGGGAAAAGAGAAATAGCTTCTCTTACGCTTTTACGTTCGGTAAGGACTGCCAGAACAAGCCGTCCCGTAAGTTTTCTGTTGTTCTTTAAATCTTCCATAATCAGTAGGGATCTTCTATTTTAAAATCAAAATTCAAAGCCTTAGGGCCGAAATATGCATCGTATTTTAATTTAGGGCCTTCAGACAAATCTACCGTACCTCCCGGCTTTTCTTCCTGAGTCTGAATATATTTCCCCAGACGTCTCGGAGCATTCACCATGGGTTCATCCTTTTTTATATTACAGGCTGAAACCAGAACGCTTACAAAAGAGAGTAGCAGTATAAAACAGCAAATCTTCCTCATACTTATATTATAACATTTTTCATCCGGCTTTTATCCTGCCAAAGAATGATTATTTTATAAGACAGGATGAAAAATGATATATTTCTTTTTCTTTGAGTACAGGTTCTTCAGCATCACATATGCCGGGTTTAAAGAAATCGCATCTCGGGTGAAATTTGCAGCCGGCTATAGGTTCTTGTATACTCGGCGGAGCGCCTTCAATTGTTTTTAGCTTTAGTGCCGGATTTTTGGAAGGAAGCGAATTTAAAAGAGCTATTGAATAAGGATGAAGAGGATTTTTGAAAAATTTGCCGGCGGGCGCTTCTTCAACAATATGTCCCGCATACATTACGGATATATAATCCGCATAATTGCTTACGAGAGCTAAATCATGAGAAATAAGAAGTATTGTTGTTCCAAAATCTTTTTTTATTTCCGCCATTAAATCCATAATTTGTTTTTGTATGGTAACGTCAAGTGCTGTTGTAGGTTCGTCTGCTATTATCAATTCCGCATTGCAAGCCAGAGCCATTGCAATTATTATTCTTTGTTTCATACCGCCTGAGAATTCATGCGGATAAAAATTAAGCTTTCTGTCGATATCTGAAATTTTTACTAAATCCAAAACTTCTTTTGCTTTTCGAAGAGCTTGTCTTTCGCTCACTTTTTTATGTGCACGGATAGCTTCAACAAGCTGGTTTCCGACGGTATAAAGAGGATTAAGAGAAGTCATGGGATCCTGAGGAATAAGGGCGATATTATTTCCACGCAGGTTACGCATTTCTCTGTCGGTATAATTCAATAAATTCTCACCTTTAAAATAAATTTCTCCGCTTTTGACGGCAGCGGATTTCGGGAGCAGTCTCAGAACAGACATTGCGGTGATACTCTTTCCGCACCCTGATTCGCCGACAAGTGCATGCATTACTCCGCGGTTCAGCGTCAGGTTTACATCATAAAGTGCCTGATATTCATTGAAAAACAAGTTCAGATTTTTTATTTCTAAAATTTTTTCCATAAAACCATTTTAAAGCCTATCTATAAAAAATAAAATAAGCAGATAAGATGATTGCATATTAAAATTGCATAATAAACTGCTGTATTTTAACGCAAACTTTTTACGGCGAGTTCATAATCTTTATGCCCGAAGATATAACTTCCGGCCACAAGAGAATCCGCTCCGAGTGAAGTGCATATTTTGGAAGTAATATTATTTATACCGCCGTCTACCTGTATTATTAAATTTTCAGGTGCATTTTCTCTGATTACCGGAATTTTCATTGCACAATCATGCATAAATTCCTGACCGCCAAAACCGGGTTCCACTGTCATAATAAGAACCAAATCTACTTTGTCCAAAAACGGAATAATCTCTCTCGCATCCGTTTTGGGTTTAATAGAAATTCCTGAACGCTTTCCTGCATCTTTAATCCGGGAAATAATATCACTGACACTATCCGCACAAGCTTCATAATGAAATGTCAGGATATCAGAACCTGCTTCCGCAAAAGGTTTAATATACTCTTTGGGATTTTCAATCATAAGGTGAGTATCAAGAATCAGATCCGTGACTTTTCTTAAAGACTTTACAACAGGCACGCCGATTGTAATATTCGGTACAAAATGCCCATCCATAACATCTATATGTATCCACTCTGCTCCGGCGTTTTTAACAGCCTTAACTTCTTTTTCAAGATTTGCAAAATCCGCCGATAAAATGGAGGGTGAAATTATTGTTCTGTTCATAATTCTTATTCTAACACATATATTGTCATTTTGATGTAATTATAATATAATTTAGTATATGGAAGATTTAACGGTATTTAAAGATTATTTAATAAAATTACAAAAAATGATTAAGTATAATACGGATTTTAATTTGGGTGACTCTAAGCTCATTAAAAAATCTAAGATTGATGATTTGTTTTGTTGTGTGATAGCATCAATGCCGGATGTTTATAAAAAATATCTAAGAACCGATTATGATAAAAGATTTTCTTCTATTAATACATTTAGACTGCTTGACATAGAATTGAAGCATAAATTCTTTCTGAATCCGAGTTTTTACATAATCAAACAAAGCCAATGTGAAAAACTTATTAGTGCTGTATTTGAGAGTTTTGAAAATGATATAAAAAGAATGCTTAATTCTAATCAATAGGTTTAAGAATATCTTAAATTAATATTCAGGCATTTGTTGTATAATCAATTTATGGATAATCTTGAACAGATTAAAAAGGCTGTAGAAATTGAGGTTAAATATAAGTATATCAATATTAACGGTAAGACAAGAAGCTTTTCGTCGTTTATCTGTTCTGAATTAAAACGTGAGATTAAAAATTCCAAAAATCCTAAATGGCGTGTTTTGCTGGAACATTTTGAGCATTATCCCATGGATACGCTGCCGCAGCGTAAAAAATCGTTGGAAAGACTTGTTAATGTTATAAAGTCAGAAACAAGCTCAGTGAATGATGCAAAACGCGATAAAACAGTTACATTAAAATCCGACGTTATGTATCTTAAAGGTGTAGGGCCTAAGATTGCATACATCTTAAATAAATTAGGAATTTATACCGTTTCAGATTTACTGTATTATTTTCCCCGCAAGCATGTTGATTATTCAACGAGAACACGAATAAGAGATTTAGAACCGGGAGAAACAACTACAATTTTCGGCACAATAAAGAGTGTGGAAGCTTTTACTACTAAAAAAAATCTCGGAGTGGTAAAAATTCGTATAAACGACGGTACCGGAAGTATAAATTTGAACTTCTTTTCATCAAAAACCAATAAATATACTCTTGAAAGAATGAAAGCGCAATTTCCGAAAGGTTCGGGCATAATGGTTTCAGGTACAGTAAAACTTAACAGTTATGACGGAATGCTTACACTTGATAAACCTGCATATTCAATTATGGAGGATGATATACTAAATCCTGCAAATGTTAATCTGGCAAGGATTGTTCCTATTTATCCTTTGAGTGAAAATCTTAATATAAAAACTCTGCGAAAAGCAATTTTTAATACTGTGCAGCTTTTTAAAAACGATATAGAAACAGTTCTGCCGCCGGAAATAATAACCAAATATAACTTGCTGGAAAAAAGAGATGCAATAGAAAATATTCATTTCCCTAAAGACAAAGAAACTCTTGACAGAGCACGTTATTCACTTGTTTTTGAAGAATTTTTCCTCATTCAGCTTAAACTTGCGCTAATAAGAGAAGAAAATAACAAACATCTTTTATCTGTTCCGCTGGAAGTAAAAAGAGACGGACTTGTCATGCAGTTTATTAAAAGCCTGCCGTTTGAATTGACTTCAGCGCAAAAACGGGCAGTGAATGAGATTTTAAATGATTTAAATTCGACAAAACCAATGCAAAGACTGCTTCAGGGAGATGTCGGAAGCGGTAAAACCGTTGTTGCAGCAATAATGCTTCTTGCGGGAATTGAAAACGGATATCAGGCCGCAATAATGGCTCCGACGGAAATTCTTGCACAACAGCATTACAATAATCTGGTTAAATGGCTTACCCCTCTCGGGCTTAAAGCGGAATTGCTTATCGGAAGTATAGGGAAAAAACAGCGCAAAGAAGCCGAAATAAATCTTCGTAACGGACAGGCTAATATTGCGGTGGGCACCCACGCGCTTATTCAGGAAGGAGTTGAATTTGCAAATCTCGGAGCCGTAGTAATAGATGAACAACATAGATTTGGAGTAAAACAAAGACTTGCGCTGCGGAAAAAATCCCAAAATCCGCAGGTTCTTACAATGACCGCTACTCCTATACCGAGAACGCTCGCTATTACATTGAACGGAGATTTGGATTTGACAATTATAGACGAACTTCCGAAAGGCAGAAAGCCGATTATAACAACAATGACGAACTCCAGACGTCAAATTGCATCATTAATCAGAAAAGAAGTTGAAGCGGGACGGCAGGCATATATTGTTTATCCGCTTATTGATGAGTCCGAGACACTTTCTGCAAAAGCCGCAACAATAGAAAAAGAAAAATGGCAGAACGAAGTTTTTCCTGAATTTAAAGTCGGACTTTTGCACGGAAAACTAAAAAACGATGAAAAAGACGCAGTTATGGAAAAGTTTAAAAACAAAGAATTTGACATACTTGTTTCTACAACGGTTGTAGAAGTCGGAGTCGATGTACCCAATGCAACTGTTATTGTTATAGAAAATGCGGAAAGGTTTGGTCTTTCGCAGCTGCATCAGCTTCGCGGACGTGTGGGCCGAAGCGATCTACAATCATACTGTATACTTTCATCTTCTGCAAAATCACCTGAAACCCGGGCAAGGCTGGATATTATGACACAAACTAATGACGGTTTTGTGATTGCGGAAAAAGATTTACAAATAAGAGGACCGGGAGAATTTTTAGGAACAAGACAAAGCGGATTGCCGGATATGATTATTGCGGATATTGTAAATGATGCCCAAATTCTTGAACTGGCTAGAAGTGAGGCCGTTAACTTTGTTAAAAACCGTAATATTGATGACTATCCTCTTTTAAAAGATGCTAAAGGACTTAATTTGGAAAGTGATATATTTGGCGCCGGATAATTTTAAAAATTATTTTTTGTCTCAAATTTTACATTTTTACTTTTAGATTTATAATTGTATATAAAGAAGGAGACGGGTACTATGACTAAAAAAGAATTGATTTTTCTCGGACCGCCGGCTTGCGGCAAAGGCACTCAGACAAATAAACTTTCAGAATTTCTGGGATTTCCGCATGTCGATACCGGCTCGCTTTTGAGGGCAGAAATTGCAAACGGGTCGGAAGAAGGAAAATTTGCAAAAACTTTTATTGATAAAGGACAACTTGTTCCGGCAGAACTTGTGGGCAGGATTATAGCTAAAAAACTTGCCGGTGATGATTGCAAAAACGGATATGTTCTTGATGGATACCCGAGAAGCCTTGAGCAGGCGCAAATGCTTGAAGATATTAACAAAAATGTGGATAAAGAGCCCGGGGAAGTAATTTTCAAAGCTATTTATTTTGATATTGATACACAAATTCTTATTGACAGGATTGTTGCCCGCCAATCTTGTCCTAAATGCGGAGAAATTTATAACAAAAAATTTAAGCCTTCAAAAATAGAAAATATTTGTGATAAATGCGGTACGGAACTTAAGACAAGAGCCGATGACAATGAAGAAACCGCAAAGGCAAGATTTGATACGTATTTTAGAGAGACTGCACCTCTTATTGAATTTTATGAAAAAAAAGGTGTTCTATACAAGATTGATGCGAACGGTTCTATAGACGAAGTGTGGGAAAGACTCCTGAAGGCTGTTAATGCATAAAATTTAAGACTAAAATTATGGAAAAATTGGAAAAGTATTATAATCAAATCAAAAATTCTCCGGTATTTTTCGGTATGAATGATGAAGAGCTCAAGGGGCTTTTGGAATGTTTTCATGCAAGAATCCGTAAATACGATAAAGAGGAAATGATTATAAGGCAGGGCGATATAATTTCTAATATATATCTTATTCTTGAAGGTGCCGTAAATATAGAAAAAGACTCATACTGGGGACGAAGAATTATCATTTCAAGATTAGGCAAAAATGATAACCTGGCTCTTTCTTTTGTCGGATCTAAAAATGTTGAATCAAGTGTTGATGCAGTTGCTGTTGAAAATACTCCGGTTCTTATTTTAAGTTATGAAAAATGTACTTCTATGTGCCAAAATGCTTGCACAAGGCACAAAGTTTTGATTAATAATCTTTTTCAAATTCTTTCCAAAGAAAATATTGAGCTTATTCAAAAAATTGAAAATGTTTCGCAAAAAACTATTCGTGACAAGTTATTAACCTTTCTTTCCAATGAAGCACAGAAAAATCGCTCAAACAGTTTTGATATAAATTTTAACCGGCAGGATTTGGCAGACTATTTGAATGTTGACAGGAGTGCAATGAGTTTTGAGCTTTCAAAACTCCAAAAAGAAGGTTTAATTAAATATAATAAAAATCATTTTGAATTGTTGGCTTAATATGCGGTTTAAAACTAAATAAATGAAACCGGGTTTGCATTTATTAACAGATTAATACAACTTGGCAAATTTATGTTATTATCATATTATGACCAAGTTTTTGCTGATTAGTGAGGATAGCGAAAAAGAAAGTATCGTAAAGGAAGTTTTTCCGGTTGACGAAGTTATTGTCTCCTGTGAACAAACTTTGATTTTTGATATTCTAAAGGTAGAAGAACCCGATATTGTTATTGTTGACGGAGATATTGAGAGTTTGGATTTAAAACCTCTCTGCAGGAAAATTAAACAATATCCGGTTGTTATATTGCTCATAATCGGTGAAAAAGAACATAATAAAGACATTATGCATAATGCTAATCTGTTTCTTAAAACCCCTGTTGATAAAAATTTGCTTATGGCAACCGTGGATTCCGGCTTAAAAACACGGCTTTCTCTTTTGAAAATGACAAAATCAAATCAGGAACTTGCCCGCAGCCTGTATCAACTCAATGTTCTTTATAATACAAGTTCCCAGCTCGCAGGAACGCTTGATAAAGACAAGCTTATAAAAATTATGATTGAAGGCATTGAAAAATCTCTGAATTTTGAGCTTTCCTGCACGCTTCTATTTCGTTCCGAACGCGAACCGGTTTTGATTATTAATTCACTCTACAAAATTTCGGACAGACTGTTGGAAGCTCTGAAATTAAGAGCAATTTTAAGCTACAAATCCCTGCTTTCAGACCCTCCCATGGATATAAAGATAGGGAATTTGAAGATTGAAAAAAATATCAAGCATAATATACAGGAATATGATTTTTCAATATTAAGATTTGATAATATGTTTGCACCGATTAGTTTGAATGATGAATTCTTCGGTTTTACGGAAATATATAGAGAAAAACCATTTTCTACGGAAGATGCAACATGTTTTCAAACACTTGTACAGCAGGTTACAATACCGCTGCAGAGCGCATCATTTACACAGGAATTAAAAGCAACCAACAGAAAGCTGGCAAAACTTGAGCGGCTCAAGTCGGAATTTATTTCTATAGTATCCCATGAGTTAAGAACACCGCTTACGGCAATTAAAAACGCTATGGATATTATATTAAGCGGAAAAGCCGGTGAAATGAGCGAAAATATTGAAAAATTCGTATCTATGGGTAAACGTAATGCAATAAGACTTTCCGGTATAATTAATGACCTTCTTGACATTTCCAAGATTGAAGCGGGTAAAATGGATTTCAAATTTGAACTTATACATATAGGGCCCGTAATAGAATACGTGAAAAATAACCTGTCTGAAGTTGCAAAAGAAAAAAACCTTACCATAAAATATATTCCCTCTGATGATGATGTGGAAGTCTATGCGGATTCTAACAGGCTGGAACAGGTTTTAACAAATCTTGTATCAAATGCAATAAAATTTACTCCCGATGCAGGAGAAATAGAAATAACATCGAAGGTTGTCAATGCAAGAGAACTTCAATATGACCATTGTTTTGAAGAGGATATAAAAAGGCTTCAGGGAAATTATCTTCAAGTTTGTGTAGAAGACCACGGTATCGGAATTGAGCGCAAAGATTTAAATCATGTATTCGACAAGTTTGCCCAGATAGAAAATTCTCTTTCGAGAAAAGTCGGCGGTTCGGGGCTTGGGCTTCCGATTGCGAGACAGCTTATGGAATCCCACAACGGAGCGATTTGGTGTGACAGCGAAATTAACAAAGGTTCTCGTTTTTATTTTGTAATACCGATTGCTAATGATAAGAGTAATTTCACAATGATTAGAAAACAACTTGTACAAAAGGCACGTTCTAACGGTACTACAATAGCCGTAATTAAAATTAAATCAACAAACGAAGTTATTGAGAATTTGCTAAAAGAAAATAATTTATTAAATAAGACTTATATGACTAATTCGCTTATCGAAAAAGAAGGGGCAATGACCTCTCTTTCCATAATTTTAATGGATGGAGACAAGCCCTCCGCAGAATTTTTGAAAAAGAAAATTGACTCCGTAGTTGAACAAAATAAGAGCTTGTACGGAGAATGTGATATAATGTATTCATACGAGATTGAAGGAGATACACATGAAAAAGATACTTATAGTGGATGACGAGCAGGACATCGTAGAGAGCCTCAAGTTCGTTTTGGAAGTTTCGGGCTTTGTGTGTTATACGGCATATAACGGCGAGGATGGGTTAAAACTCGCAAAAGAGATTATGCCGGATTTGATTATTCTTGACGTTATGATGCCGAAAATCAACGGATATAAGATAAGCAGGCTCCTTAAGTATGACAGCAAATATAAAGATATTCCGATTATTATGGTAACGGCACGTTCCCAGCTTGAGGATAAAATGATCGGCGAAGAAACAGGTGTTAACGAATATATTACAAAACCTTTTGAGCTGGATGAAATAGTTAAAAAAGTTCAGGATTATCTCGGAAAAGAACAGGAAGGCTAAATAGTCATACTGATAATTAAGGGCGGTGCAGCGAAGGAAACAGATGGAAACAATTACAAATAAAACATTGGAGAAACTTAAATATGAGCTCGTACGCGATGGAATTGTTACGTATGAGACACTTGAAAAAGCTGAAGAACTTGCCAATGTTCAGAGAATTAATATAGGGCAGGCATTAATTAATTCCGGCATTTTGGAAGAAAATACCCTGCTTAAGTTTTTGGAAAGCAAACTCCATATTCCGTACGTTAACCTTGAAGATTATGAGCCTGATGAAAAGTGCTTTAAATTTATATCATTCGCGGATGCAAGAAGATACGGGATTATTCCGCTTTTTAAAATTGAAGATGTTCTGACTGTTGCAATGGCTGATCCTCTGGACTTATTTGCAATAGATAAAATTATTGAAACGGCGGAATGTTCAATAGAACCTGTTATTGCATCTGAAGCCGGCATAATGAAAAAAATTGATGAATATTATAAAGTTGCGGATACGGTAGACAGCATAACACTTACATCCGAAGAGGACGAAGATTTTGACTGGACGGAAGAGCTGCATAAAGAAGAAGCCGGAGAAGAACATATCCAGCGCGTTATAAGAGCAATTCTAAAACAAGCAATACTTGAAGATGTACATGAACTAAACTTTGAGCAGTCAGAAGAAGGACTTAGAGTTGTATTCAAGAAAAACGGAGAAATTTTTGATAAAGGAACCGTGCCGGCAATTTTAAATTCAGCATTTGTTTCTAAATTAAAAACTCTTTCCAATCTTGATGCTTCGGTTTGTGAAATCCCGCAGCTCGGTAAACTTTGTTTTAAAGTGGAAGACACTATGCTTATTGCTTCCGTATCATCTTTTCCGACAATTATGGGCGAGAGAATTTCCCTAAAAATTTATAAACCGCCTTTAAAGCTTGAAAAAATTATAACAGATGAAAAACAAAGAAGTACGATAGCTCACGCTCTTGACAATCCGGGCATAATCCTTGTATGCGGTTCTCCGCTAAGCGGAAAAACTCACATTATATATTCACTGCTTATGGAAGCTGTAAAGTCCGGCAGAAATATTATGACAATTGAGTCTATTGCAAAGTATGAGCTGAAAGGTGTTAATCAGTGCGAACTAAACGAAAATATCGGATTTAACATGGACAAAGCTTTGAGATATGTGGAATTCCAGTCGCCTGATATTATTTATCTTGAGGGAGTAAAAACCCGTGATGCTTTTGAATTTTTGTCCGAACTTTATTACAGTGATAAAATTGTACTTACCGAGTTTATGGCAAATAATATGACTGATTTAAGACAAAAGCTTGCTTTTGAAGATTTTCAGGCATTTAAATCGCTTATTTCATGTTTGATATTTATTCATTCAAAAGACAGTATAGAAGTTTTTGATAAATCTACCTTGCAGAAATATCTCGGCGGGTAGTAAAATAGGGATAAGGAGAAAATTTATGTATCAAGTTTATATTGACAAACCTTCATATTTTGAACCTGATATGGCAGGAGAATTTAAGGATTTAGATAGTGCCGAAGCTTTTGCAAAAAAAGAGAAAGCGGCAGACAGCGAAGTATCATACGAAATAAAAGAAACAAACGGTTGCTTCAACAGCTATGGAGAGCTTATAGCAACGGTTGTAAAACGCGGCTAGAAGGAGTTTAAATTTCTCCTGTTAAATCATATTCGGTTGAACCGGTAATCTTTACCATTTCAATATCACCAGGAACAATGTGCTTATCGGTTTTAATACTTACAACACCATCTATTTCCGGTGCATCATACTGTGTACGGGCAACAGCTTCACCGTTGTCGGAGAAACATTCAATGATGCATGGCAAAGTTTTACCGATAAAGGATTTATTCCTTTTAACAGAAATTTCCTGCTGAATTTCCATAAGTTTTTTATATCTGGCTTTTGCGATTTTAGAACTTACTCTTCCCTGCATATTATAAGAAGGAGTTCCTTTTTCGCGCGAATATGTAAATACGCCCAGCCTATCAAATTTCATATCTTTGACGAATCTGCATAAATGGTTAAAATGTTCTTCCGTTTCACCGGGATAACCGACAATAAATGCAGTCCGTATTCCGACTCCGGGAATTCTTTTTCTAATATTTTCAATCATAGGACGATAATCGAAGGCAGGACGGTTCATCATCTTCAGCATTTCAGGATGCGAATGCTGAAGCGGAATATCAACATACTTAACAACTTTATCCAGCCTTGCTATAGTATCTAGAAGTTCATCGTTCATCTGTGCGGGATAAGCATACATTACTCTAATCCAACCCAGATCGTCAATTTTATTCAACTCTTCAAGAAGCTGTGCAAGCATCGGTTTTTTATAAATATCTATTCCGTAACCGGTTGTGTCCTGTGCAACAAGAATAATTTCTGTAACACCCCTCTTAACCATTTTTTCAGCTTCTTGGACAATATTTTCAATTTTTCTTGAATGATAGTTTCCTCTTAAATATGGAATAACACAATATCCGCATCTGTAATTACATCCGTCTGCAATTTTGATATAAGAACTTGCTCCCATTGTTATTTGCTGTCGTTCAATATTTTCCGGATAAATATACTCGGGGTTTTTATTTACCTCACAAATATATTTATCTTGTTTTAGTATATCAACAATCTTTGTAAAATCAGTAGTGCCAATTACAGCAGCTATTTCGGGGATTTCTTTTTTCAATTCTTCAGGATGTTTTTGAGAAAGACAGCCCGTTACAATAACTTTTTTGCCCTTATCAACAAGCTCCAGAATTGAACGGATTGATTCTCTTTCCGCATCACAGATAAATGAACAGGTATTAACTATTACAGTATCTGTTTCATCTTCATTTAGTGTAATTTCATAGCCGTTTTCGGCAAGAAGGCCGAGTATTAGTTCGGAATCAACCAGATTTTTTGCACAACCGTGGCTTACAAGAGCAATCTTTTTCATAGATTTTATTTTAGCAAGTATGTAACTTTATGTAAAGATTTTTAGTATATAGCGCAAATTAGTATATTTTCTTTCTTTATAATAAATGCTAAAAAGTATGAAAGGCTGGTAAAAATATGGAAATTACGGGTATCCAAACTAATTATTTAACAAATTTGCGTGCAAAAAACAAGAATATGATGAAGGAAGCGGCACAATCCGCAGAAACAAATACAAAAGATGTGTTATCAAACCCATTAGAAACTGTCGGGCGTTCACAGGTTCAATTTAAAAGCAGACTTGATTCGGAAAGTTTAAATCAGATGGCAGAAATTGTTGCAAAAATCGATTTAAAAGCTGCTGATATTTCTACCCTAAAGCAGGCACTATCGTCTGCGATGGAAAAACGTAATTTAGCAAATTTCAATGAAGTTCGAACAAAACTGGGGAATGACTTTGAAGGTTTACTTCAGTTTGTAGTAGAAACAACGGATGAAGCTGCCAGGATAAATCCCAAAGCTGATTTAGATAAAATTAATACCGCTATCAGCCTTATTTTTTAAAGATAAAAAATACCGCTAATATTATAAATATAAATCCGATTAAATAGTTCCATTTAAACTCTTCTTTAAGATACCATACGGAGAAGAATGCAAAAACGGTGAGTGTAATTACTTCCTGTATAGTTTTAAGCTGTACGGCATTATAGCAATTATATCCTATTCTGTTTGCCGGTACCTGAAAGCAATATTCAAAAAACGCTATTCCCCAGCTTGCCAGTACTACTATAACCAGCGGCAGACTTCTGAACCTAAGGTGTCCGTACCAGGCAAAGGTCATAAAAATATTTGAAATTAATAACAGGATTATTGGTGCAATATGTCTGAACATAGCCTGATTGTATCACAAAAAATAAATTCAGCATTCATCCGGCGGAACTATCGTAACCTGTTTGTTAAATAATCTCTTTTCCTACAATCGGTGCAATTTGTTTAATTTGTTTATATAACAAATCATACTGCCAAGGATAAAGTGATTGCGCTCCGTCGCATACAGCTCTGTCAGGATCGTAATGTACTTCAATAATTAAACCGTCGCATCCTGCTGCAACCGCTGCGCGTGACATTGGTTCAACTTTGTCTCTCAATCCCGTTGCATGGGAAGGATCAACAATAATCGGGAGGTGGCTCAATTTTTTTATAACGGGAATTGATGTTAAATCGAGTGTGTTTCTTGTATATTTTTCAAAAGTTCTTATACCGCGTTCACACAAAATTACCTGATTATTTCCGCCTGCCATAATATATTCCGCAGACATGAGCCATTCTTCATAAGTCGATGACAAACCTCTTTTCAAAATAACCGGTTTATGCGCATGTCCGAGTTCTTTTAACAGATTAAAATTCTGCATATTTCTGGCGCCTACCTGCAAAATATCCACGTATTTTTCAAACATTTCAAGCTGGGAAACTTCCATAATTTCGGATGTAACCGCCATACCATGGTTATCCGCTACGCTTCTGATAATTTTAAGTCCTTCTTCCCCGAGGCCCTGAAAAGCATACGGACTTGTGCGCGGCTTAAAAGCTCCGCCTCTTATGATTTTGACATTTGATTCTTCAAGCTCCTGTGCAGTTTCATCCATCTGGTCATAAGATTCAATTGTACAAGGTCCCGCAATAAGACCTGTATATTTATCTCCAAACTTTACTCCATTTACTTCCACAACGGTATCTTTGCCCTGACAGGCACGGGCAGCAAGCTTATAATTTGTCGTAAGTCTGATAACCTCATCGACACCGTGTAAAAGTTCAAAATCCCTCTGGTCAACTTCTTTTACGCCTATTGCATGTACAACCGTGCGTGCTTCTCCATGGGATACACGGGCTTCAAACCCTTTCGATTCGATAAACATTGCGACGCGCTGTATGTCTTTTTCGCTTGCGTGGCTGTTCATTACAACTAGCATATTCATTACCTCCGGTATTCCGATTATACACAAAAAAGGAATTATGTGGTATACTTAGAGCAATTATGACCGTTTTTGATGAAGATTTAATTCTTGAAACAATAAATATGATAAAGCTTCACAACTTTGACATAAGAACAGTGACGCTTACAATAAGTTTGCGAGACTGTCTGAGCGAAGATGTCAGCCGCGTCTGTGATAAAATCAGATTTAAATTGGACAAATATGCGGGAAATCTTGTTAAATATGCAAATGATATAGAAAATGATTATTCAATTCCGATAGTAAACAAGCGTATCGCCGTGACTCCGATATCTTTAATAGGAGAATCCTGTAAACACAAAGATTATATAAAAATTGCAAAAACACTTGATGAATCTGCCCAAAACCTCGGTATAGATTTTATAGGCGGTTATTCGGCTCTTGTAGAAAAAGGTTTCACACAGGGTGATTTGGGGCTGATAGAAGCAATTCCCGAAGCTCTGGCTTCTACAGAAAGGCTCTGCTCTTCGGTTAATGCGGCAAGTTCAAAAGCCGGTATAAATATGGATGCAGTTCTCAAAATGGCAGATACAATTAAACATTCGGCTGAACTGACTTCTGATAAAGACGGAATCGGTGCTGCAAAACTCGTAGTATTTTGTAATTCCGTCAGTGATAATCCGTTTATGGCAGGAGCATATTGCGGATATGGAGAGCCTGAGTGTGCCTTAAACATAGGAGTTTCAGGGCCGGGAGTCGTAAGAGCTTCTATTGCGGACTTGCATAAAGATGCTGATTTAGGAGTTCTGTCAAATAAAATTAAACAAACCGCATATAAAATTACGGCAGCCGGAGAGCTTGTCGGGCGCAAACTCGCAGATAAATTGAACATACCCTTCGGTATAATTGATTTGTCTCTTGCTCCCACGCCGGAAGTCGGAGACAGTGTTGCACAAATCTTTCAGGCAATGGGGCTTGAACATGCCGGAGCACACGGAACTACAGCGGCTCTTGCAATGCTTAATGATGCTGTTAAAAAAGGCGGTATTATGGCAAGTTCCTATGTCGGCGGGCTCTCAGGCGCGTTTATTCCGGTATCGGAAGATGCGGGAATGATTGAAGCCGCCGGAAAAGGATATTTAACTTTTGATAAGCTGGAAGCAATGACAAGTGTTTGTTCTGTCGGGCTTGATATGATTGCGGTGCCGGGAGATACTCCGGCTTCAGCAATAGCAGGTATGATTGCTGATGAAATGGCTATCGGCATGATTAATAAAAAAACAACAGCCGTCAGAATTATTCCGGCACCCGGTAAAAAAGCCGGTGATAAGGTTGTTTTCGGAGGGCTTTTGGGAGAAGCCCCGGTTATGAAAACCAATAATCTTTCATCTGCGGCTTTTGTACAGAGAGGCGGACGCATTCCGGCTCCTATTCACAGTTTAAATAATTAAGGACAGTAAAAATGGCGACATTCAAAGATATGGAAGACAGTTTAAAAAGTTTTGTTATACAGGAACAATCGGACGCTCACAACGTAAGAAGCGTTAATACCGCAAAATATAACAACATTAAAATATGGATGGATTTATCAAAATATGTACAACCGCACTTTTTTGTAAGAATATCTATTTCAGAGGCCGTTTTTGCACTTAATGACTGTTCTAAAATTAATGGCGGTCTTGGTTATGAAGAACGATTTATAATTAAATGGTTTGGGAGAATGGGAGTAAAAGAGAAGCTTCTTGAGCTCTGGAGCAATGCGGAAAAGAATAAAGAAGACAGATAATTCTGAATATGTTAAAATAAAAATATTATTGAGGGAGTTATGGAATATAAAGATTTGGCAGTTAATCCCGTAAGTGTTGTTTTACAGCTTGTGGGTGCGAAATGGAAAATCTTAATAATAAAAGAACTCTTAAAAAAAGAAATGAGATTTGTTGAATTGAAAAAAAATCTCGGCTGTACGGCAAAAGTCTTGACGGCTTGTCTTAAGGAGATGGAGGAAGACGGACTCGTTATAAGAGAAGAGTATGATATTCTTCCGCCGAAAGTGGAATATTATTTAACAGATATCGGTTATACTTTGAGACCTGTAATTGATGCAATGCAAAAATGGGGCAAGGAATACAAAAGATACAGAAAACTGTTGGAAAGGGTGAAATAATGGAAATCAGATATTTAGGACACAGTGCATTTGAAATTGAAACAGAAGGAAAGAAGTTTTTAATAGATCCGTTTCTTGCGGCTGCACCTTTGTATAAAGCGGAAAACATAAGTGATATCTTTGTAACACACGCTCACGGAGACCATTTAGGGAGTGCCGTTGAGATTTCAAAAGCTGCTAATGCTCCAATAACGGCAATCTATGAGCTTGCAAATTATTGTGCGAAAAAAGGTGTTTTAACAAATGACATAGGTTTAGGCTCCTGGAGAGAATACAGCTGGGGGCGGGCTGTTGCTGTTCCGGCTTTTCATTCAAGTTCAACGCCTGATGGGATATACGGCGGATGTCCCTGCGGTTTTGTATTTGAATTAGAAGGCCGTACGCTCTATCATGCGGGTGATACATCTTTAAATAACGAAATGAAAATGATAGGAGAGGTTTATCAACCGGATATTGCAATGCTTCCTGTCGGAGGCAAATATACAATGGATATAGAACATGCCGTGAAAGCAGCCGAGTGGTTAGGAGCAAGTGAAATTATTCCGATGCATTATAATACGTTTGATGCTATAAATGTTGACATTTCAGACTTTGAACGTCAGATAAGAGAAATCGGAAAGGTTCCCAGAGTTTTGAAAATATTTAACTAACCTTCAACGGATGCGAGCAGGGCATTTATTTCCGAAATCAAATCGTCGTTATGAGTTTTGACAGCATTAACCATGGCTTTTTTTAATAAAGATTTTGCCTTATTCGGGCTGTTAAAATCTATCATTATTTGTGCTGCGGATTTATAGTTTATGGCAATTTCTTCAACCGAGTTTGATTTTTCGTAATTCTTAACAGCCTCCGCATAGTATTTAAGAGCTTTGTCATTTTTCTTAAATTGTACACACGCATCTGCCGTATTGGAAAGAACGTAACCTTTCATTGAACAATCTGTTGTCTGCTCGATAAGCTTACGCGCTACATCATAATATTCAAAAGCATTGTTGTCATATTTGTCTGTAAAAATATTTGCCATTCTTGTCAGAGAATCAGATTGCCCGATTAAGTCGTCAGATTTTCCCGCATAGGAAATTGAAGTCAAATAGTGATTTAAAGCAGGTTCAATTTCATTTACGTCATCGTATATCTGCGCCATTGAAAAATGTGCTCTTGATTTTACGTTGACGTCGGTTGTATATTGTAAAGATTTATTATAACTGTTTAATGCCTGAACAAAATGGTCGTTATCATCATATATCTTGCCTATTTCAAGGCAAATTCTTGATTGCGTTTCATTATCTTTAAGTTCTGCGGCTCTTGTAAAAGCTTCTTTAAACATTTGCATGGCTTTCTGCGGATTATTGGAAAAAGCCTGTTTTTTAGCTTCCACAAATAAAGATTTCAGTTTTGTATCCTGCGGAATTATAGTAATATTTGGTTTTTTTGAAATAGTTTGTTTTGCCTGTTCAAACTCTTCTTCAATAGTCAGTTCTTCCGGTTCAAACTCAATTATTTCCTTCGGTTGTACGTGAGTTTCCGCGGAAGAAGAAAATGCATTTTGTTCCGTCTCAGCAGTGATTTCCGGTTTCGGTTCTGCCTGCTTTTCTTCCCTGTCAGGGAATTTGACCAGAAAATTCGGATTTATCTCTTCTTCATTATAACTGTAATTTATTCTTTGAAGGAAAAGTGCATCAAGCCAGTTCTGTACAACTTTGGACTCTTTATTTAGAGTTTCGGAAATATATTTATCCAAAAGTGAAGCCGCAATTTTCAGATTGCTCTGAATAAGATTTACCTGCGGTTTTTCTTCTCTTACCAGCTGTTCAACTATTTGCAGATAATTATTGACCTGTTCTTCTATATCTGCAGGAGTTGCAATTGCCTTTATTGTATTTCTGAAATCCTTCAAAATCTGTGCAATATTAACCTTATTGCTTCTTTGATTTTTAGCAGCCTGAGGAGGTACAGCATTGTTTTGAGGTTCAATAGGCTGATACCCTGCTTGTACGGCCTGATATTGCATAGGATTTACCTGATGCGGGTTATACATAACAGGCGGCGGGGTGTGAACCTGATACGTTTGTTTTTGAGGATAAGCATTATTTGCAGGGGAATAGACCGGCTGACGGACAGCCCCCTGCGCCTGAATATCTTCCGCACGTCCACGTGCGATTACCTGACGGTGCTGTTGCTGCTGTTGGTCACGGGCATCACCGTTATGGCCGTCTTTATCAAGGCCTTCGTTTCCTGCATTATAATTGCCTGTTTCCCTCTGCGGATAGGGACGCGGGCGTATTGTGTTCATTGTATTAAACAATATAAACCGTCCTTCCTTTAGTAATATCGGATATTATCTGCGGGTTCTTTACCGTTTTATATAAATTTCATACATTTGTACGATATTAGTTTAATCATGTTTTTTTAAAAGTCATGTTTTTGAGTTAAAATGTGTATATGTTAGAAAACAAAAATATTTTAATAGGGATAACAGGCGGAATAGCAGCATACAAAATATGCGAACTTGTAAGAATGTTTAAACGTGCCGGAGCAAATGTAAGAGTTGTGATGACTCCGAATGCGCAGCATCTTGTATCAAAACTCACATTACAAACGCTTTCCAATAATGAAGTTTATATCGAAAATTTTAAAATTGACGAATATAAGCCTGAACATATTGCGCTTACGGAATCGGATATTTTTATAATTGCACCTGCAACTGCCAACACCATATCAAAGCTGGCAAACGGAATTTGTGATAATTTGCTTTTATCAACGGCCTGTGCTTTTAATAAACCTTTCTTAATAGCTCCTGCGATGAATAATAATATGTGGGAAAACCCTTTTATTCAAGAAAATTTATCAAAACTGAAAAATTCAGGTTTTCATATTCTTGAACCCGACAAAGGATTCCTTGCGTGCGGAACAAACGGGAAAGGCCGGATGAGAGAAGTTGAAGATATTTTTGAAGCTACGGAAGATATTTTGGCGGGAAAACTTCACGGCAAAAGAATTTTGATTACTGCAGGAGGAACAAAAGAAAAAATCGATCCGGTAAGATATATTTCAAACGCTTCATCCGGTAAAATGGGAATTGCGCTTGCAGATAAAGCTTCCGAAATGGGAGCGGATGTTATTCTGGTTTCAACTTTTAAAATTGATAAAGGTTATAAAAATATTGTTGCTCCTACTGCTCTGGAAATGGAAAAAGCCGTGAAAGACAATCTTTCCAATCAGGACTGTGTAATTATGGCGGCTGCCGTAGCGGATTACAGGGTTAAACAACAATCTGAACAAAAGATAAAAAAAGAAAAGGAAGAAAGGCTGACTCTTGAACTTGTCAAAAATCCGGATATATTGAAGGAGATTTCCGCTACCCGGGGAGTTACGGTTGTAGGGTTTTGCGCCGAGAGTGAGAATTTAATTGAAAATGCCAGAATAAAAATTCAAAATAAAGGATGTGACTTTCTGGTTGCAAATGATATTTCAAGAAAAGATATCGGATTTAACAGCGATGAAAATGAAGTTTACATCATTGACAAATCTCTGAATATAAAGCATATTGAAAAAGATACCAAACAAAATATAGCTAAACGGATTTTGGAGGAAATTTTTGAATAAATATGAGATTGTCCGAAGAATTGAGGAGTTTGCGCCTTTAGAGACGCAAGAGGCTTGGGATGCAAGCGGCTGGGGGGTAGATGCAGGAGCAGAGGTAAATGAAATTAAGAGCTTTGACCGGACAACGCATTTAAATGATAAAAACACAAGGGTAAATGAGATTGAAACCTTTGACCGGACAACTAATTCGCATAATGAAATAAATAAAATTCTTTATGCTCTGACGATAACGGATAGTGTTGTAAACCAGGCGCGGGAATTAGGTTGTGATATGATAATTTCGCATCATCCTTTATTTTACGTTCCATTTAAGTATAAAGATATCAATATCTATTCTGCACATACTAATCTTGACAAAGCAGAAGGCGGAACAACGGATGTGTTAATTCGGGAATTGGGATTCAAGAAAAGCAGAAATGAAGGTTTTGTCCGAATTGTCGAACTTGATGAGCCGATTGAGGTTGAGGAACTAAAAACAAGACTTTTAAAGATTTCACCCGGGTTGAGATATGTAAATAATTTGGGAGTAAAAACAATCAAAACAATCGGTTTCTGTGCGGGTTCGGGTTCCGAATTTATAGGCGGAACAGATGCATTTGTAACCGGAGATGTTAAATTTCACACGGCACTTGATGCCAAATCAGTTATTTTTGATATCGGTCATTTTGAGAGCGAAATTTTTGCACCTGCTCTGTTAGAAAGAATAACCGGAATAAAAGGAGTTATAGCAGATGAAAAGAGTCCTTTTATTTAGTATATTTATTTTAACGACTCTGGGTGTATTTGCTTATGAGACTATTATAATAAAGTTTCCCGACAAAGAGTTATGGGTAAAAGGATATTATAAAAAAATCGGCAATGAGGCCATTTTGCAGTATGTACCGAACGGTCAGAGCAGCAATAATTGGATACGCTCCGTAGTAGTGCATTCTTATAAGCATTCCGAGTTTCCGGTTAATGTTTTTTTGCACAACAGTTCTGCAAAACTCATGAAAGCAAACCCGACTGCAAGATATAAGACTCTAAGGCTTACCCAGAATGATGCAATTGTCGGAAGATGTACGGAAGATTACGGTAAAACAAAGGCCCAGTGTGAATTTTTCAGGGTTACAAGAGGGTATGAAGGTATTGTAACTATTCATTATATGAATAAAAATAAAGATGATTTTATGGCCCATTATAATCAGTGGTACAATATCATTAAAAAAGCAAAGCTTTATAACAGTTATTACAGAGACGAAAGAATTCTGGATAAAGCGGAATATTTTGAGCTATAACCGGTTTTACGGCAAAAAATAAATATAAAATAATTTACCGTTTATTGTATAATTAAATCTAAATATTAATTAAGTTTTGTAAAAGGAATATTATGCCGAGATATATAGCAATAACGGATATTCACGGGGAATTGAAAAAACTTGAAAGTGTTTTATCGCAAATAGACATTCGTCCTGATGATGTGTTTGTTTTTATGGGAGATTATATTGACCGCGGGCCTGATTCAAAAGGAGTTGTTGACAGAATTATCAAGCAGGCGGAAACAAATAAATGTATTTACTTAATGGGCTCACATGAATACGCACTTTTGCATTCCCCAACGGATGATTATTATAAATATCTTTTTGATAACTACGGCGGCCCTGCAACAATAAGAAGTTACGGCAGTTTTGATAATATTTTCAGAATACACGGGGATTTTTTCAGGAGCCTTAAATTTTATTATATGACTGGAAAATATCTTTTTGTGCATGCCGGAATAAACCCGGATTATCCGTTAGAAGAGCAGAATGAAACGGATTTGGTATATATAAGAAGCAAATTTATTTATTCAAAACATAAACTTTCGCAAAAAATAATTTTCGGACATACGGAATTTGACGAACCCTATATTGATGAGGATAAGATTTGTATTGACCTTGGCTGCGGCAAATATCCGAATGCTCATTTGTGTGCGTTGATTTTGGATGAAAACGGCGGGGAAAAATTTGTCCGTTCAAAATAAAATTATCGGATTCTCTTCAGTGAAGAAAGGAAATTGAAGTTAATAACATCACCTTCAACTGTTGTTAGAAATACCTGTGCGTCTTTTTCTCCGACTTTTAATTCGGGTATTTGTGAAAGTTCCGAAGCATAATAATTAGCATCATTTCTTCCGCTGTGTGAAATTCTGTTTGCAAGACTGTTAAGTGAAATATTTCTTAAAAATCCAGCAAAACCTGTATCTTTATCTGAAAATTTTGTATAAATTCTTAAAGAAGCATCATTTGTCATCAAATCGTATCTGCCGACGATATACGTTGCAAGTTCGGATGCGGAAGATTTTATTCTCATAGGCATTATTACATTATCCTTAAGCTTCAATTCTCCGCCGATAACATCAAAACTGCCGTCCGGTATGCTTACCAAATCCCCTATGGTTGTCGGACTTATCATTGCTATCGGGTTTCTGAATAAAGATGCTGCTTTGAGCAGATATTCCACATAACCGACTTTCTCTATGGTACCGTTTTGAATATCAAATTTTATATCACCGTTAAGTTTTAAACTCTCATCGGTATTTATTTCGATTAACCCTCTGGCTTTACCGGAAATCTCTCTTGGCAGTCCGAGGACAGCTCCTGCCATAACATCCGAATTGACATCTTTTATACCTAATCTTAAATAATACAGCTTTTTAATCAAATCCGCTCTGACTTTTAGTGTAGAAATTCCTTCCGCTATATCAAATTTATTGGATTGAACTTCAAGAACTCCGTCTCTGTCCAGAGTTAAATTAGCATGCAAATTGCCGAAATTAACCTGCTTGTATTTACCTTGACCTAAATGCAGCATGCACTTTTCGACAATTATTAAGCCTTTGGTAAATGTAGGAGCATTATCATCCCCGAGGTTTTCTTCGGTAATCTCTTCTGTCGGGCTGTCTGATTCCAATGCTTGTTTTGCAGGCTCTGTATTATGAGTATTAGAGTTATTAGCTGCAAGCATTCGCTCCAAATCTACATTGTCTACGGTAAGATTAACACTTTTGACTATAATGGGAAGCCGCAAATCATTTACAATATAGCCGTTAAAATCATATTTGGTCCGTTTGAACCTTCCCTCTGCAATTGCTCCGAGCTTGTCACCTTTAGCTCCGATTTTTGCACTTTTAATATACAATCTCTGCGCCGGAACAAATACTTTGTCAAAAGATATTACACCGGCCATTTTCGGGAACTCTCCGTTATTATCAATACTCAAATTCCCGGAAACAGTTCCTTTTCTAAAGATTTTCTGGCAGGCCAGGAAATTCAAAAACTCGCTCGGTAAAGGTCTCGGAATGTTCAGGCTTATGTCTAATAGCTTCATATTATCAGCCATATCAAGATTTCCCTTGATTGCAAGAACAGGCGTCATACCTTTTTGGAGTTTATCGGTTATATAATAATCAATCGTATTGATTTTTAAGATATTCTTAACAATACTCATATCCAGCTTAAAGAGCGTTTTATATTTCTCAAGAACCATTGACTGTTCTCCGAGCTTGAAGCCTTCGCCCTCGTTAAGCAAGAAGTACCATACAATATCGCAGGAACCGTTTTTTGAGGTTAAAGTCAGCCTTGAACCCGCATCTCCGACCAAATCTACGGGGGCCCCGAGAAGTTTGGAAACATAGTTTTTAAAGAAATCATCATTTACAAAAATGTCGGAGATGACTTTTGTATCACAGGTTTTCCAATAATCTTTGATTTCGCCGTCCATTTTGATACTGTTAAGTTGTTTATTATTGTAAAAGCCTTTAAAGTCTCTTAAAATAATATCTTTATTGCCTATTTCAATAATACCCCGGGTTATTTTAACAGGTAAATTTAACAAATCTTTTATCTTGAATTCGGATTCATTAACGTTAACATCTCCGCGGATATTATTTTTTGTGAGATTTAGATTAAAATCAACACTGCCGTTTACGTCAACAATCGGAGCAAGAAGCTCTTTTCCGTTTGGCAAAATGATATTGGATGTAAGAATATTATATATATCTCTTGCGCTAAAGTTGCGGGATGCAATATTCAATTCCGCACCATGCTTTTTAGACGCAAAAATATCAATAATAACGGCTGATTTGTCAATAGTAATCGGGAACTTGTCTACATGGAGCTCGCCTCCGCCCATATAAATACGGTTTTTATCATTTGCCGAAACCGAGATTTTATCATTGCCTTTTGCCATTTCAAAATCAACATCAAAATGCAGAGGATAAATCGGAGCATTAGGATTTTCCAAAGACTTTTTGTTAATAAGATTTTTATGGTCTCTTGTTCTGTCTAATACGATATTTTTAGCGTCAAATTTTATTGAAATATCGGAGTTGTTATAGGTAATAAGACATTTTTTTACACCCAGAAGGGCCGAAAAAATATCAACATTAATCCCGGAAGATTTTGTCTCTTTTTTTTCTTCTTTTGCTGGGAATAGCGAAATTAATCCCGCTGTATCAATATATACATTTTCGGCAAGCACTTTTTTTACGATAAGTTTTTGGGAGAAGATTTCACTGAAAGAAAATGCAGTATCTACACCGGTGATGTTTAAAAGTTCTTTATTATCTTTAGCCAGAGAAATTTTATCCAGCGTGAAAGCAATATCAGGATTAAGTCCTGTTGTAAGTCTCGGGTTCTCTATCGTCAAATCTGCGTGCATACTTTTTTTGACAATATTTTCAATTCTGTTTATGACTCCCCTGTTTGAAATCAGTGCGGGAATAACGGAAGTATAAGTTACTGTCGCTGCTGCTGCCAGTATGGCAGCAGAAAGTGCACACCCTGTTATTATTCTTTTGACTCCGCTCTTCATAAGAGAATTATACCATAAATATAATGATGAGTAAAAACAGGGTGTTTGAAATAATTAATTTTTTCTTAACTTTTTTAATTTTTATTTAAATTCGGGGTATAAATATAATTGTAGAAGATAGGAGGATTATATTATGGCATTAAAACCATTACAGGACAGAATAGTTATTAAAGTTATTGAAGATACGGAACAAACTTCCGGTGGGATATTTATTCCCGACAGTGCAAAAGAAAAACCTCAAAAAGGTGAAGTAGTTGCGGTTGGAGAAGGCAAAGTAAATGATAAAGGCGAAAGAGAACCGATGGATGTAAAAGTCGGTGACATTATTCTTTATGCTAAATACGCAGGTACTGATATCAAGATGGACGGAGTCGAATACAAAATTCTTTCTGTCAAGGATGCCTTAGCAATAGTTGAATAAGTGAAAGGAATATAGATTATGGCTAAAAAAATAGTTTTTGAAGAAGAAGCAAGAAAATCGCTTCTGAAAGGTATTGATGCAGTAGCGGATGCCGTAAAGGTTACATTGGGACCTAAAGGCAGAAACGTAATTCTGCAAAAAAAATTCGGTGCACCGCAAATTGTTAACGACGGTGTTACTATAGCAAAAGAAATCGAATTACAAGATAATCTTGAGAATGCGGGAGCACAGCTTCTTAAAGAAGTTTCATCCAAAACAAACGATGTTGCAGGCGACGGTACTACAACCGCTTCTGTTTTGGCTCAAGCTATCGTAAGAGAAGGATTAAAGAATTTAACCGCAGGTGCAAATCCTATGTCTATGAAACGCGGTATTGATAAAGCTGTTGATATTGCTATTAACAAGATTAAAGATCTTTCAAGACCTGTTAATACAAAAGAAGAAATTGCACAGGTTGCAGGCATTTCAGCAGGAAATAATTCAGAAATCGGTGAATTGATTGCTGAAGCAATGGAAAAGGTCGGACACGATGGCGTTATTACTGTTGAAGAAAGCAAATCTTTCGGAACTAACTTAAAAGTTGTTGAAGGTATGCAGTTTGACAAAGGTTATATTTCACCTTACTTTGTAACTGATCCGGAAAGAATGGAATGCGTTCTTGAAGATGCTTATGTACTTTGTGTTAATAAAAAAATCAATATCATCTCTGATTTGGTTCCAGTACTTGAACAGGTCGCACGTGACGGAAGAGCTCTCTTACTTATCGCAGAAGATGTTGAAGGCGAAGCTCTTGCAACTTTAGTTGTTAACACTATGAGAAAAGTTTTGAGAGCTGTTGCAGTTAAAGCTCCGGGATTTGGTGACAGAAGAAAAGCTATGCTTGAAGATATAGCTATCTTAACAGGCGGTCAAATGTTCACGGAAGAACTCGGTATCAAATTAGAAAATATAACAACAGACATGATGGGTCTTGCAAAACGTGTTACCGTTACCAAAGACGAAACAACTATCGTTGTAGGTAATGAAACAAAAGAAGCTGTTCAGGAAAGAATCAGATTAATCAAAAAACAAATAGAATCATCAGACAGCAGAATACATAAGCATCTTCAAGAACAGCTTCCATTCTTTCTGCATCCGTTACGAAGTATGGTGACAAATAACCTTTGTCGAATTG
>CALUPJ010000030.1 GCA_944322555.1 Candidatus Gastranaerophilales bacterium
ATGAGCATATTGTAATAAACCTCGTAAAAATATTTTTTGCGTATTAAATAATTTCTATAATATTGTTAATCGGCTCTTCCCATGAGATTGGATCTGTTTGTTTAAAAATTTCAACACTTTTATACCAAGGTGTCGTTTTTGTATCAGAAAACCATCTCCAATCCGTAGCATAAGGTAAAAGTAAATAAGTTTTAACTCCCAAGGCTCCGGCAAGGTGTGCAACGGAAGTATCAACTGATATAACTGCATCCATTGCTTTTAAAGATTTTGCTGTGTCTGAAAAATCTTTAAAAGCTTTCGCCAGATTTATCATTTGCTGGTATCTTTCATTTCCCCGAAGGGTGTCAGTTACCTGAAAAGAATATAATTGTATATTTTTTTTGTTTAACAGCGGTTCAAAACATTTGATATTTATGGTTCTGTTTATCATTGTTCTGATTCCCGCACTCCCGGCTTCCCAGCATAAACCGATTTTAGGCTTTTGACTTTTTATGTCTGCCGTTTCGGAATTTAAGTATCCTTCCGCAAAGGGGATATGGTCGAAATCCATATTTAGTATGTATGCCAAATCTGTAATTCTGAGTGCTTGTGTTTGCGGATTGATATCATTGTAATCTATAAAATTGATATTTGAGTAATTATCTTGAAATATTTTATGTAAACATTTTGGTGCTGCAACTTTAATATCTTTTTTGCCTAAAAACGGCAGATATCTTATAAACTGAATGTGGTCACCCAGACCTTGTTCGCAGATAATTACAATACTATTTTCAAGTTTGTCTCCCGGTTTCCACAGATTGTTTGTTTTTTGTACAGGTGGGGTTTTTTCACGTTCGTAGAATAAAGGGTAGCCTTCTTTGAATTTTTTTTGAGCAAGATAACACATTCCGAGAGATGTCTTTGTTTCTATACTATGCGGGAAGTTGGAAAGCATTTTTTTATAATATTCTTCAGCTTTATTATACATGCCGAGTTTTTGATATGATACAGCTATATTATAATCAGCTTCCTTGTTGCCTAAATCGGAAGCGGCTTCATAACATTTTCGGGCTTGAATATCATTGCAATAGATAAGTTCTTTTAAAAAACCGAGATGAAACCACAAAGAAGCGGAGTCCGGATTCTTTTTCAAAGTATTAATACATAAATTTTCTGCTTCCAAAAGTTTTCCTTCTTGAGTCAAAGCTTTAACTTTATTGGCTGCAGCTCTTGTATCATCGGGATAAAGTTCAAACATTTTATTGGAATATTCAATGGCTTTTTTATAGTTTCTAATTTCAAACAGACATAATATAAGCTTATTATATATGTCGGCATTTTCTCCAAATTTTAAGGCTTTTTCAAGATATTCTGCACTTTTAGCGTAATTACTTCTTTCATATTCCGCAAACCCCAGTGCTGAAACTGTGCCGAAAGTCTCATTTATTGCACAAGCCTTTGTTAGTAATTCGCAAGCTCTGCTAAAATTTCTAATTTCAACATAAAATAAGCCGACAATTGATAACAGATTGCAATCATCAGGGTGATTGTTTATCAATTCTTTATATATTTTTTCTGCTTCTTTAAATTGTCCTTTTCTGGTAAGGTTTATTGCTTTATTTATAATATTAATATCAATCATAATCCCAATCCGGATAAAAATCCGACGATAATACCCTGAAGTATTTGCAGCAGTATAATTGCAACAATCGGCGAAATATCAAGCATGCCGATAGGCGGAATTAATCCTCTAAAGATGTTTAAAAAAGGATCCGTAACGGAACGAATGCCCGCGAATGGTTGACTAAGCCAATCAATTGACGGAATCCAACTTAAGAATATTCTTATAATTATTAGCAAGTAATAAAAATAAAATAATGTACTGACTGCTCTTGATAACATCTTTTCTCCTTTTAACTATTCCCTCTCCTTATAGGAGAGGGTTAGGGTGAGGTATTAACCCAAACTACAACGGCATTTCCCTCTATATATTTACTCCTTACCCTTGTGATTTTTTTCTGGTATTAGCACAATCACAGTTATTATTTTCTGCCGGTATTTTTTCTATCATAGTGAATAAAAGTTTTTTCAAATTATCCAGATTGCTATTGAATACATGCATAACTTCCTGATGAGAGACCGGCGGAACATCACCGACCAGGCCTGCATCATAGTCCGTAATTAGAGATATATTGAGCGGGCACATATCCATTTCTTTAACAAGGTAAGCTTCCGGGAATGCTGTCATATTGATAACTTCCCAGCCTTGTGTTGTAAAGAATTTGGATTCTGCTTTTGTTGAGAAGCGGGGGCCGTTTATAACAACAACGGTTCCTGTTTCGTGCACGGTTATACCCAAATCTTTTGCGGTTTTAATTGCCAGATTTCTAAGTTCTGGACAATATGGTTCTGCAGCTGACGGATGAGTAACGATAGGTCCTTCAAAAAAAGTTGATTTCCTGCCATCTGTCCAATCGATGAACTGGTCGCATATAACAAAATGACCGGGAGCAACATGTTTTTGCAGACTTCCGGCTGCGCAAGGCGAAATTACTCTCTTGCAGCCGATTTCTTTCATAGCCCAAACATTTGCTCTGTAATTAATCAAATGAGGAAGTATTGTATGGCTTCTGCCATGGCGCGGCATAAATGCTACTCTATGATTCCCTATTTTTCCTACAAACAGGCTGTCAGAAGGCATTCCATACGGCGTTTCTACTTTGACTTCTTTAATGTCGTCTAAAAATTTATAAAACCCTGAACCGCCAAAAACACCAATGTCTGCTAATTTTTCCATTTGATTAATTCCTTTCTTTAATGTTATTCCTTGTTGTCAATAATATCACGAACATAGTATTTTTATAAATTTTAACAAAAGTATATATTTACAGTCGTATAAAATGTGTTTGTATTATAATATTTGTGTGATTTTTATAAAAGAAAGGAAGAGGCGATGAATATTTTAGACAAAATCATGAAACCGAAATCGATTGCGGTTATTGGTGCTTCTACAAAAGAACATACTATCGGTTCTGATATTATGAAGCGTTTACAAGAATACAATTTTAACGGAAAAATTTATCCTGTTAATCCGAAAGGCGGAATTATTGAAGGGTTGCAGGCTTATACAAGTGTACTGGAAGTCCCGGGCGAAGTTGATTTAGCGATTATTGTTGTTAATGCAAAATTCGTTCTTTCAACAATTGACCAGTGTCATGAAAAAGGTATTAAAGGTTTATGTATAATTACGGCGGGCTTCAAAGAAACAGGGGCAGAGGGTGCCGAACTTGAAAAACAATTGCTTGAAAAAGTCAGAGCTTACGGCATGAGATGTGTGGGGCCAAACTGTTTAGGTGTTGTTAATACTCACCCTGATATCAGAATGGACGGCTGCTTTGCGGAATCACTGCCCGAACGTGGAAATATTGGTTTTGTTTCTCAATCGGGTGCTTTAGGCGGCGGTATTCTGAATATCTTAAAAGATCTTAACCTTGGTTTTGCTCAATTTATTTCCATAGGTAATCAGGCTGACGTTAACGCTGAAACAGCTCTTGAGTACTGGGAAAATGATTCCGATGTTGAACAAATTCTTCTTTATATGGAATCAATCCAGAATCCGGCTAATTTCAGAAAACTTGCTTCAAGAATTTCTAAGAAAAAACCGATTTTGGCACTTAAAGCAGGACGTTCCGCAGCAGGTGCAAGTGCGGCATCTTCTCACACAGGTTCCTTGGCAGGTGCTGATAAGGCTGCAAATGCTTTATTACAGCAATCAGGCGTAATAAGAGAATATTCATTAAAAGACCTGTTTGCAACGGCTAAAGTTTTTGCTAACTGCCCGATTCCTAAAGGCGACAGAGTTGCTATTATTACTAACTCCGGCGGTCCCGGTATTATGGCAACGGATGCTGTTTGCGAACACGGTATGCAGATGGCTAAATTAACGGATGCTACTAAAGAAAAATTAAGAAGTTTCTTACCGGCAGCGGCTTCTGTTAAAAACCCAGTTGACATGATAGCTTCTGCTCCTATTGAGCACTACAAGCAAACATTAGAAACTGTTATTGCCGATGAAAATGTTGATATGATTATTACAATCTATCTTCCGTTCTTAGGCTTGAAAGATATTGATGTTGCAAAGGCTCTTATGGAAATTAAGGCTGAACATCCTGAAAAACCTGTTATCGGTGTATTTATGACTAAGAGCGAATTCTTCGCAAAATTATCTGATATGGACGTTAACATTCCGTTCTTTATGTACGCAGAGGAAGCTGCTGACGGCTTAAACAGATTAAATCAACAAAGATTATGGATGGAAAGAGCAGAAGGCAATATTCCGACATTTGATGTTGATTACAAAAAGGCACAGGAAATTATTGCAAAATCTGTAAACGAAGGACGTGACCAGTTGACTACAAGAGAATCAATTGACGTCTTAGATGCTTATGGAATCAGAGTTTGCAAATCAGGTTTTGCAAAAACAGAAGACGAAGCCGTTACAATTGCAGATTCTATCGGGTACCCTGTAGTTATGAAGATGACTTCTAAGACAACTTCTCACAAAACTGATGTCGGCGGTGTAAGAGTTAATATCCAATCTGCCGAACAATTGAGAAGCGAATATCAAGACCTTATTGCTAAGCTTAAAGAAAAAGGACTTTTTGAAGGTTTGGAAGGTGTTATCATTCAAGAAATGGTAAAAGGCAACAGAGAAATGGTTTGCGGTATCGCAACCGACCCTCAATACGGTCCGATGATGATGTTCGGTTTAGGTGGTGTATTTATTGAAGTTATGAAGGATGTAACATTCAGAATTGCTCCTTTAACCGATATTGATGCTAAAGAAATGATTAAATCTGTTAAAGCATACAAATTATTAGAAGGTGCAAGAGGAACTAAGCCTGCACAAATGGAACAAATAGAAGAAACTTTGTTAAGATTATCTCAACTTGTTAATGATTTCAAATTCATCGATGAATTAGACATTAACCCGTTGTTGATTTCCGAAAAAACAGGCGAAGGCATTGCTGTAGACGGCCGTATCAAAGTAAGAATGGCAGAGGCTCAGGAAGCTTTGAATTACCACTGCAAAGATGGTGTTTGTGCTTGTTCAATCTAATTTGTTTAATATAACTAAAAAGGTGCGCCAGAAAGGCGCACCTTTATTTTTATAATAAAATTTTATAGACTTATTAAATACCGTGTAACGGGAGTAAGATAAACTGCCAATTCGATAACATCAATAGTTCAGTAGGTTGCGGTAAATCTGTGATATACCGCAACAAATACTTTTTTGATATTGTTAGACAGATATGCCCAACCGATAGAACCCTTCTCATATCTTATAAAAATAATATAGTCACAATTCACGAATAAAAATCATGTCTACAGCTTTTTTATCGTATATGTTATAATTAATTTATGGAAAATAAAATTTATTCAATAGAGGAAATAAAAGAGATAATCAATTCTCATAAAGATTTTTTTGAAAATAAATATTGTGTTGAAAATTTTCTTCTGTTTGGTTCTTATGCAAAAAATCAACAAACGGTCGATAGCGATATAGATTTGCTTGTAAACTTTAAAGAACCAATTGATATGTTTGATTTTATTGATTTGCAAGAATATCTTTCCGATATTTTTAGAAAAAAAATTGATTTAGGTACGATAAACAGTCTAAAAGAATTTGTGAAAAGTTCAATATTAAAAGAAGCAATAGTATTATGACGAAAAAAGATGAAATATTTTTCTTAAAAGATATTCAAAATTCACTTAGTAAAATTTTTAAATACACAGAAGGTATGTGCTATGAAGATTTTATAAAAGATGAAAAAACAAAAGATGCAGTGGAAAGAAATTTTGAAATTATAGGTGAAGCTGTTAAACATTTATCGGAAGATTTTAGAAATGAGCATTTTCATATACCATTTAAGCAAATTGCGGGTATGCGGGATAAATTGATTCATGATTATTTTGGAATTGATTATGAAATAGTTTGGAAAACTATAACAACTAAATTACCACAATTTGAGCTGGATATATTGGAATTAATTCGCAAAGAATTATAAAACAGGCGAAGGCATTGCGGTAGACGGCCGTATCAAAGTAAGAATGGCAGAAGCTCAGGAAGCTTTGAATTACCCCTGCAAAGTTGGTGTCTGTGCTTGTTCAATATAATTTGTTTAATATAACTAAATAGGTGCGCCTTTCTGGCGCACCTTTATTTTTATTATAAAATTTTATAGACTTATTAAATACCATGTAACGAGAGTAAGATAAACTGCTAATCCGATAACATCAATAGTGGTTGCAATGACAGGACCGGAGGCAACTGCAGGATCTATTTTTAATTTTTTTAGTATTAAAGGTGTGCATGTCCCAATCATTGTAGCAATAGTCATGTTAAGCGACATTGCAATTCCGACAATTAATCCCAGCTCCAAGTTTTGCTGCCACCCCCATGTAACAAGAGTAACAAGTGTACCGAAGATAAAACCTATGCTTAAGCCGGTAATAGTTTCTCTCATTATTTGGTGCCAGCCGGAGTTTAATGAAATTTGTCCGGTTGACATACCGCGAACCATAAGCGTTATACTTTGTGTTCCGATATTTCCACCAAGACCTGCCAGTAACGGCATGAAAGCTGCAATAACCGGAAGAGCTGTGAAAGTTTTATCATATTTATTTGTAATTGTTACGGCAATAAATTCTCCAATAAGCGTAATAAACAGCCAAGGAAGGCGGGCTTTTATTGAATGAGCCAGACTCCCTGTTAAGATATCATCATCTTCGTCCCCCAAATCTGTTACGATACCGGAGGATGTTAAGATTTCGTCGGTTGTTTCTTCTTCAACGATATCCTGAACATCATCCCAGGTTACAATACCTTTTAAATGGTTGTATAAATCTACAACCGGTAATGCATTAAATTGATACTTCATAAAAATATCGGCAATATGTCCCTGATAATCGTCAACATGGACTTTAACAATATCCTTAGACATAATATCTGAAATATTTAAATCCATTGGTGCCGTAATAAGATTTCTAAGAGAGACGACACCAACGAGATGATTGTGTTTATCGACTACATAGACGTAATAAAGCTCCATATTTTCTTTTTCTGCTTTAATCCGAATTGTTTCCAAGGCTTCTTTTACGGTCATATTGTCATATACAGTAAGCACAAGCGGTGTCATAATACCGCCTGCCGTATCTTCATTATATGTAAGCAATTCACGGATTTCTGAGGAGAATTTTTGCGGCAGCTGGTCCAAATATGCACGCGATTCATCTTCTTCCATGTCGCCTAATACGTCGGCTGCTTCATCGTGCGGCAGTTTGGAAATTAATCTTGACGCAAGTGCCGTATCAATATCTCCGAGAATTTCAACTTGAAGCTGCGGAGGTAAATATTCAATTACGTCGGCAGCTTTTTCTTCGTCGATTTCCGTTATGCATTTCAGACGTTCTTCCGGCTTAAGCTGCTGAAATATATCAGCTAAATCTGCTGAATGATACGTATTCAACTCTTCCCGAAGCTGTGTCTCTGCTCCGGTGTCAATTAACTCTTGTATTCTGTCTATTGTATTTTCTAAATTAGTCATGGTGATTTTGAGTTTTAGGAGTTTAATAAATCAGAGTTTTTTATTCTATTTATCTGTAGTTAGTGAATTGCAGCGGCGCTTCGTATTTATCTTCATTTTTGCGTAAGATTTGGATAACGGCTTGCAAATCGTCTTTACTTTTTCCTGTAACCCGTACTTGCTCCCCTTGAATAGAGGCTTGTACTTTAAGTTTTGAATCTTTGATATCGGCTGTAATTTTTTTTGCCAAATCTTGAGTCAGACCCTTTCTAAGTTTGTAGACCTGCCTTACATTTCCGCCGAGGGCATTTTCTACGGGCTGAGCGTCAAGTATTTTAATGCTGATTCCCCGTTTAACAAGTTTTGATTGAAGAATATCAAAAATATTCTTAAGTTTCATATCATCAGATGTAGTAATTATAATGGATTTATCGCCTTCCAGTTCAATTGAAGAATTAGAATTTTTTAAATCAAAACGAGAAGTAAGGTCCCTTTTAACCTGATCAACCGCGTTAACGAGTTCTTGTTTGTCAAATTCCGAAACAACATCAAAACTGCAATCTTTAGCCATAAGAAAACTCCTATAATTTATTAACATGCTAATAATAGCATGAATAAAACAGGACTAAAAGCCAAGTCGTTTAAATAATCTTTTAAAAAAAACCGGATTAAAATCTTCTTTTGCCATGTTAATCATTGGTTTTTCGATAGTTTGAAAATATGGTCTGCCGATAAGGCAATCTTCACAGCCGTACTTTGCTTTATAATAACGGTTGACATTTCCGGCGCCCATAGCTCCCATTCCGTACATGCCCATCGGGTATCCGTAATAATTCATCATAACTTCACCTTTAATTTATTGCTACACATATATATAAAGTTTTTTGCGGGTAAATAATTGCCCTATTATTACAAAATGTAAAGTGAAGTTAATGTAACACAATACCATTTGTGTTACATTAGAGGGTAAAAATTCACCTCTAATATAAGCACAATAAGCATTTTTGCTTGTCTGTTTCTTTCTCTTTT
>CALUPJ010000031.1 GCA_944322555.1 Candidatus Gastranaerophilales bacterium
ACAAAAAAAAGCTCCTCAAAGGAGCTAAAACTTAGTAAGATGTAAGATTATATAAGAGAGTTATTAAAATTTAAGCTATAAAGTTTGTTCCGAATCTGTTGGCACCGTAGAAGAAAGATTCTTTCATAATTTGCTGTAAGTTTCTTCTTCTGACGACTTTATTTCCGACTTTTGTATTTGCGATATCATCAACGGATTTTTGATAACAAGATGTAACGAGAGAGTTAATGTATTTAGTAACGTTGCTTTTTTGAACAACCGGAGTTTCGGCATTTTCAAATTCTTTAAAGAAGTTATTAATATCTATAATTTCGTTATTTGTAACATTATTTGTGGTGAATAACATTTTTTTGACTCTCCTTAAATATCTCTTATGTATATATAAAGTATTTAAGTTTTCAAAAATTGCCTTTTTAGCCCCGAATTGTTAAGAAATGTAACATTGAATTTATTTTTTATCGGAATTTGCAACAAAGCTTAATGTTTTTGCTATAATTTAGTTAAGTAATAATGGATTAAGCCCGTATTATTCTTATACGAGTACTGGTAGATTATGAGGGAAAGAATTCTTTTATTTGTAATTTTAACGTGTTTGGGAGTGTTTCTGTACATATTCCAGAACCATGTTAATACGGTAGCAGGTTTCGTTATTTTATGTGTGTGTATGGTTATATACGGGCTTTATTCCATTGCTGCAACGAAATACCAGAAACGTAAATTAAAGAAATACCCTCCCGTAGTCAATGAAAATTATAAACCGTTTGTATCGATTATGATTCCGGCTCACAATGAAGAGTCTGTAATCGGATACACGATTGAAAACATTTTAAGATTGGATTATCCGAAATTTGAAATCATCGTAATTGACGATAGAAGCAGTGATAATACAGCATCTGTTATAAAGGATTTGGAGATGCGGTATGATAAAGTAAAAGCTCTTATCCGGAATAATGGAGCTTTCCCCGGAAAGTCGGCTGTTCTTAATGACGCATTTAAAATTGCCAAAGGCGATGCGATTCTTGTATTTGATGCTGATGCTACGGTTGAACCTGATTTTTTGAATAAACTGATACCTAATCTTGAACCGTCGGATGTCGGCGCGGTGCAGGCAAGAAAAATTATACGAAACAAAGATACAAATTTTCTTACCAGATGCCAGAATAATGAGTATACTTTCGATACATATTTACAAGTCGGCAGAGATGCGGTAAAAGGTGCTGTTGAGCTTAGAGGCAACGGAGAATTGATAAAACGTGAAGCTATAGAAGATATAAATGGCTGGAATAATTATACGATTACCGATGATCTGGATATGTCTACAAGACTTCATATGAAAGGCTGGGATGTGCGTTTTTGCCCGGAAGCCTGTGTTTATGAAGAAGGTATTGTTTATCTTATGCCGTTGTTCAGGCAGAGAAGAAGGTGGCTGGAAGGCACAATCAGAAGATATCTGGAATATTTCGGCGATGCTATGAAATCTAAAAAAATGTCTTTGCGTGCAAGATTTGATATGGCGGTTTATATTACGCAATTTATAATGCCATTGTGGTTTATGATGGAAGTTGTATTTCGTGTTATCAAATTTTTAACGGATAAGATTGATCCATACAGTTTACACAATGTTTTGTGGTCATCATTGATTGTATCGGCTGTTGTAGGTTTTGGATTTTTCTTTGCTATAAGATACAGTTTAAGGCGATACGGTGATTTGCACCGTATTAAAGCTTTCAAGCAAGCTTTAGAGACTACGGTTTATTTCTTTATTATATGGTTTCCTATGGAATTATTTATTTGTGGTAAAATATTATTCTGTAAGAAAGATATGAATTGGGGTAAAACGGCTCATGGACTTGTAGTCGAAGAGAAAACCCGGCAGGAATTAGAATTACAAGAGGTATAAATAGTGATTACAACAGATTTTGAGTATGTACGTGAACATGTAAGAACAGTTCCGGATTTTCCAAAACCCGGAATATTATTTTTAGATATAACGACGGCAACGAAAGATGCCAAGTCGATGCAGTTAATGACAGATTTTCTGTATGAAAAATTTAAGGATGAAAAAATAGATTATATCGCAGGTATTGAGTCCAGAGGTTTTATTTTTGGTGCGGCACTTGCGTATAAGTTAAATGCGGGTTTTATTCCGGTCAGGAAACCTAATAAATTACCTGCAAAGACTATAAAAGAAACATATTCTCTAGAATATGGTACAGATACCATAGAAATGCATGAAGATGCATTAAAACCGGGCGATCGAGTGCTCGTATTGGATGATTTGCTTGCGACAGGCGGAACTGCGCTTGCTTGCTGCAAACTGGTAAAAAGAGCCGGTGCGGAAGTTGCTGCTGCAGCATTTATAATAGAGCTTACCCCTCTTAAAGGCAGAGAAAAGATTGAAGCTGACGATGTAAAAGTAGTTTCTATGCTTAAGTATGATTTGGATTAAAAATAAATTTTTAAGAAGTCCTATAGTTAATATAGGACTTCTTATTTGTAATAATATCAGAACATTAATCTGAATAATAAGAATCTCTTATTTAACTTTTCGGAGAATTTTTTCAGATTAGCAATTGTTTCGGAAGTATCTTCCACGATTTGTTTCAAGCCTTCTTGTTCACCGTCTTCTCCGTTAATGGTTTCAAGAGCGGTAGAAACTTCGCACATCGTAACGTTCAAATTATCAATAGAAGTTTCAATTTTTGTTTTCAGATTTTCGTCTTTGGTCATCTGATTTACAGATGTGGAAATTTCGTTCAAATTACTCATAACGGCATTTAAATCTTCGCCGAATTCTTCGGCATCTATAGAACCGATAATCGGAGTCAATTGTTTTGACAGGCTTGAAATTGCATCAGCGGTATCATAAAGCATCGGTTTGAATTTTTCATCACCTATTATGCCGTTAATGTTGGTTGCAAGTTTATTGAAGTTTGTAGAAACATCACTCATCATCCATAAAATCGCGTCAATATCGTTTCTAGAAGTTTCAATAAGTTTTTCAGTTTTTTCAAGGGTAGAAGTTGCTTGTGCTGTTAATTCTTTAAAGTTTGTTACCGATTGACGTAGTTCTGCAATCATAGAATCATTCAATAATTCATTAATAATTCTGTTCGTTTCGGTTAAAGACTCTGCTGCTTTATACTGCAAATCCATAAAATCCGCAATTCTCATAGGCTCAACAATTGTAAACGGAGATGTTTGCTGCGGATACGGAAGCGGTATATTATCTAGCGGAGAAATTCTGAGTTTTCTGACACCTTCAGAAGTTACAATTTTGCCTGTCATAAAATGAGGTAATATAAGTCCTGGAAGATTCACAACATAATCCACTTTATATGCAAAGTCTGTATTTACAAAATCTTTTAATTCATCCGGTACGAGTTTTGCAGTCATAATTAAAGATTTTTTAACATTACCAACATTATAAAACTTATCACCCAGCTTTAATTCTACCGGGGCTCCATTGGAAAGCAATTCTTTATTAATAACCGGAATATAAACAG
>CALUPJ010000032.1 GCA_944322555.1 Candidatus Gastranaerophilales bacterium
TGAAAAAATAAACAATTGTTCTTATAGCAAATTTGAGTTATATTAAGGATGTTATAAATAATAAGAGGTTTTTATGCAGAATCAGATTTCTGTCGTTGTTCTTGATAAGAACGAAAACTCAAGAGAGATAATAAAATCATTCTTAAATGATATTGATTATGTCAGCAGTGTAAGGCTGTATGCTGATTATGAAAAAGGTCTTGAAGCTGTAAAAGAAGCCAATTGTACGGTTATAGCGGATATTTCCGGTGAATCGGACGAGATTGCAAAAATTGCGGATGAAATAAAACTGCATACTTCAAAATTGATTATTACATCTTCAGATTATTCTACAAATACTATAATCAGGGCTTTAAGATTGGGAGCTAAAGAATTTTTACCCAAGCCGGTATTGAAAGAAGATTTATTGAGAGTTCTCTCGATGCTTGCTAATATTACGGATGAAGAGGATGATACACAGTCAAAAATAATTACGGTTTATTCAAATAAAGGCGGAATAGGTAAAACTACTATTGCTCTTAATCTTGCAGAAGAGCTTGCTAAAACTACAAAAAGCAGAACTGCTCTTATTGATTTGAATTTGCAGCTCGGGGATATATCAACATTCTTGAATCTTAATCCGGCTTTTGATGTTAATTATGTTATAAAAAAACTCATTAATAATGATGAGAAGAATTTGCTCCGGTTCTTTGAAAAATACAAAGACAGCTCTTTATATATCTTGTCGGATCCGAGTTATATTGAACAGTCTGAAAGTATTACTCCCCGGCAAATAGAGCTTTTGTTCGCTGCTCTTAAGAAAATATTTCCGTATATCATTGTTGATATGTCGGCAAATATTGATGCAAATTCTCTTAAAATTCTTGATTGTTCGGATTGGATTTTGTTTACAACAATTGTTAATATTCCTGCAATAAGAAATGCGCAAAGATGTCTTAACTTATTCCGCTCCAGAAAATATCCGAAAGATAAGGTAAAACTTATTATAAACAGATATATGGACAATGAAGAAATAAAAATTGATGATATTGAAAATACATTGTCAGAAAAAGTTTATTGGAGAATTCCTAACAATTATTTTACAATTATGGAAGCTATTAATAAAGGAGTTTGTGTTTCCGAGGTTAATGCGGGTTCTAATATTGCAAACAGTTTTAGGGATTTTGCTTCAAAAGTTTCAGATGATATTATAGAGCAGGCTGTCACAAAATACCGATATTAGGAGAAAAAATGTTTAATATAAAAGAAAGTTTTCATATAACAAATAAATATATAATACTGGCAACACCACTAATTCTGTTTTCGCTGCTTTCAAGCTTATATATATTATTTTCACTTGGCGGCAATATTTTGAGTTTAATTATTGCAGCGGTATTATTTGTACTTATGCTGGGAGCTTTTCTTTCGGGCTGGTTTTTTATGACCGGGCTCTGTATAAAGGAAGATTATAATGAGCCGAATTTATTAATCAAAGAATTTCCGGCAGGTGTAGGAGAATATTTTCTTCCTGTTTTAGGGCTGATTTTTATTACGGTTGTAGTTTCTCTTATTCTTATGACAGCGTCTTATTATGCAGGCATGATATTTATCGGAAACGCCGGGATTTCGCCGGAAGATTTTTCTAAAGCATTAGAATCAATGACTGCTCTTAAAGCTTTTTTAAATTCTTTAACCGATGAACAATTGGTAAAACTGAATGCATGGAACTTTTTACTTCTCGGTACTATGTCTTTAACGTATTTTTTGATAATGTTCTATGCGCCGGCAATGTTTTTTAAAGATAAAAATCCTTTTAAAGCATTTTGGCGGTCTCTCAGAGATTTATTTTCAAGAAAATTTTTCAAAAATTGTATGCTTTATATGATTTTATTTGTCTCTTATTTTATACTGTCCATAATTACCGCGATTGTAAACGTAAATATAATTATGCATTTTATATTTACGCTTATCAATTTTTATTATCTGGTATTTATAGCAGTCTGGATTTTTAACTATTATTATAATAATTTTGTTAAACCGGGTGCTAATATAGATAAGACGGTCTAAGACAGTTTTCTTATCATCTCGTGTGCTTCTTCATCTTCAGGGAAAATTGTTACGACCTTATCGAGATATTTGAGGGCATTGTCGTTGTCTTTTAGTCCTTCGTAACATCTTGCAATGCTCATCAGAACAGAAATATTGTCCGGTTTTTTTGCAATAAGATTGTTGAATATATTCAAGGCAGATTCATACTCGCCGAGTTCATAATATGTTAGAGCAAGTGTGTTTTGTGTTTCAATATCAGGGTTTTGCTCTATGGCACGTATCAGATAATTTTTAGCCTCTTCAAATTCTTTACGCGCATATAAAATTCTACCCGCACAGAATTGTATATATTCATGTTCGGGATTAATTTTTAGGGCTTTCATGATATATTCTTTTGATGCATCAAGCTGATTTAGAACTAATTTGTTTAAAGCCATAAAAGTAAGAGCTAATACATTATCCGGTTCAATATCAAGAGCTTCCCGATAATATCTTTCTGCATCAGTATTTTTTGATATTGAATATAAGAAATTTCCGTATTCAAAAATTATTTCAAAATCATTTGGTGCAAGGCGGAGTGCGGTTTGAAATTCGTCTTCCGCGTATTCAAAAAGTCTTTTGTTCAGGTAAATTATACCCAAATCTTTGTGAGCTTTTGCAATTTCGGGTTTCATTTTTATAACTTTTTTCAGCATTCTTTCCGCAGTATCGGTATCACACAAACTTGAGGACAGGATTGCGTATTGGTGCATTGTTTCTGCAGAGACATTATTTTTTAGCAGAATGTTATCGTATATGTTTTTTGCTTTTGCAAGCTGATTGGTTTTTATATACAAATTGGCGAGTTTTTGTGCTGGTAAAAGAAATTTTTGATTGACATAAACCATTCCTTCAAGCATTGTTATTGCAGTTTGTATATCTCCCAGTGCTTCATAGCAGGTTATCAAATTGTATTTATAATTTTCTTTTTCGGGATGCTGAACAAGAAGAGCTTTGTACATTTGAGCGGCTTCTTTAAATTGTTCGGTTTTTACGAGAGACATCGCAAGTGTCGATTTAAACACTTCATCATTATCATCAAGTTCAACTGCTTTTCTTAAGTATTCACAAGCTTCTTTATGATTTTGCTGTATTTGCAAAGCAGAGCCTATATTATAATAAGCCATTGTGTTTTTTGGATTAAGCTCCAGGGCTTTTTTATAACATTTTACGGCTTCATTACTCCGGTTAACAGCCATATATGCAGTTCCCAGACAGTTGTATATAGTGATATTATCTGGAGATTTTTCTAAGGCTTTTTCTAAAGGTTTAATACTTTTATCAAAAGCTTTCATTTTCAGGTAAGCATTTCCGATTACAAAATCAAATATGTAATCTTCAGGTTCAATGGAAGATGCGATGCAGGCATATTTTACGGCTTCTTCCGGTTCATTCAGTTTTAATAAAACAACGCACAAGCTTTTATACGCTTCAATATAGCCGTCACGCAGTTTTATAACTGTTAAGTAAGCATTTTTTGCGGATATAAAGTCACCGAATTTGTCATAACAGTTTGCAAGATAAAACCAAGAAGAAGCGTCTGCCTGCTGATATTTAACAACTGTTTCAAAATAATTACGGGCCTTATCCCATTCATTCAGATTCAATGCCGTGAGCCCTGCAAGTTTAAGAAGTTCTATATTTTCAGGCTCTTCCGCCAGGGCCGGAATAATAAGTTCATTCGCTTTTATAAAATCTTTTTCACCAATCAATTCGTTAATTCTATTTATATCCGTCATTAAATATTACCTTATGCTTATGTATATTTATACTTACTTCTCGACAGAAATAATTATTCTCCAAAATAATTTTTCAGTCCCGAGGTTAAATTTTTGTTCTTGCAGAGTTTCTTAAGTTTTGAAATTGCGCGATTTTCGATTTGTCGGATTCTCTCTCGTGAGACTCCGTATATTGAACCGATTTCGTCCAGCGTCTTTTTATTACCGTCATTATTCAGTCCGAATCTTAAGATAAGTACATCTCGTTCTTTCTGGCTCAGTTGTTCAAGCATGCCTTTAATATCATCCAGCATGCTTTCCTGTGAAACCAGAGAATCCGGTGCAATGGTAGATTCATCTACGATATAGTCAATAATTTTATTAGAGTCATCTTTCTGCCCTGTCGGCGTATCAATACTTATTGTTGATTGCGTTGATTTTATAATAGAGGTTAATTTCGCAACCGAGATACCCATTTTATCTGCGATTTCCTGCTTCACGGGAATTCTTCCAAGCTCGGTTGTTAAATCCATTGTAGCTTTTTTAATTTTATTAATAGATTCTATTAAATGAATGGGCAGCCTTATAATTCTTGCTTTATCCGCGATAGCTCTTGTAATTGACTGTTGTATCCACCATGTCGCATAGGTTGAAAATTTGTAACCTTTAGTGTAATCAAATTTTTCCGTTGCTTTAATCAGTCCCATATTTCCTTCCTGTATAAGGTCAAGAAAGGATAAACCGCGTCCGATATATTTTTTTGCAATACTGACAACCAGTCTTAAATTTGCATTTATAAGAACTTTTCTTGCTATTTCGCTCTGGGTTTCATAAATCTTTTTTGCAACTTCAAGTTCTTCTTCTGCGGATAAAAGGGGGATTTTGCCGATTTGCTGCAAATAAATCCTTACGGAATCATCCGAATTAACGGAATTTAAGCTTTCCTGCGTCTTGGGCTCTTCAATGGAAATGGAATCTTCATCATCCTCAATAGGCTCAATGCTGTTAAAATCAATTCCTTCATCGGAAATATCATCTGCCATTATATTTAATGTTTCGCTCTTTTTAACCATTTTATAATCCTCTTTTCAAGTATTTTATAAATATATTAATATATAGATATATTTACCCCTTTACCCCTTGTTTTACTACTTCAAATAATATTATAGCAGTTGCGTTGGAAACATTTAAAGAGTTAAAATTTGTTAACATTGGAATTTTAACAACAAAGTCTGAAAGCTTAAGCAGTGAGCGTGAAATTCCGGCATGCTCCGCTCCCATTATGAGGGCAAAATTCATGTTCGTATAATCAATATCATAATAATTATCCTTCGCATGATGGTCGGAAGCAATTACCCAGTAGTCGTTTTCTTTTAATTTTTGTACCGCATTAACAAGACTGTTAGTTTTAATGATACAAATCTTATTAACCGCACCGGCACTGGTTTTTTCGACAACAGGATTTATAAGTACACCTCTTCTGGACGGCAGGATAATACCTTTTATTCCCGCACAAACGCATGTTCTTATTATTGCGCCAACATTGTGTGAATCTTCTACGCCGTCAAGTATAACGATATTTCCTTTTACGTTAGCAATAAAATCATCTAAATCGGTATATTTTATCGGGGCAATCTGTGCAACTACACCCTGATGACGACCTTCAGGTTCAATCTGATTCAGTTTGCGGGAATCTACAAATTGAAATATGATTCCTCTTTGGGAGGCAAGTTCTTTTATCCGCTCTATTTTGGTATCATTTCTTGAGTTGTTGGCAATGAGTATTTTATTAAATTCTCTTGTTCCTGTTTCCAGAGCCTCAATTACAGCATTTTTACCGTATATTATACAATTTCCCGTCATTTTTTCGACACCTCAAGCATTCTTTCTATACAGTTAGAACTTAAGCGTCTGACTTCTTCATCCAGAGTTATTTCGTTAACTTCGTTTTCAAGCGAATAAAGAATTTCTTCAAGTGACGTAAGTTTCATGCTTTCACAGAGCATGTCATTTTTTATGAGAACAAATTGTTTTTCCGGATAATCTCTTTTGAGTCTGTCTGCAACGCCTTTTTCAGTTACAATAACAAACAATTTGTCAGTGCTGTTTTTAACGTAGTCTATAATTCCGCTTGTGCTTCCGACATAATCTCCAAGTGCGCTTACTTCCGGTTTGCATTCAGGGTGAATCAGGATTTTAGCTTCGGGATAATTTGTGCGTGCTTTTTTTATATCTTCTGTTGTAATATTATTGTGAACCGGACAATTGCCGTCATATGCAATAATCTCTTCTCCGTCCAGCTGCTTTTCTACCCATTTGCCGAGATTGGCATCCGGGATAAACAATACCTGCGGACAATTAAGGCTCTTTACTATTTCAAGGGCATTTGAACTTGTGCAGCAAATGTCACATTCTGACTTTACTTCCGCGGTAGAGTTAATATAGCAGACAACAGGAATGCCGGAATGAGTTTTTTTGAAGTTTACAATTTGTTCATGATTTATCATATCTGCCATAAGGCATCCGGCTTTAAGATTCGGAAGTAAAACTTTTTTTTCGGGGGAAATTATTTTAGCTGTTTGGGCCATAAAATAAACTCCGGCAAAAACGATAATATCAGCATTCGTTTCTTTTGCTTTCTGGCTCAGATAGAGAGAATCTCCGACAAAATCTGCGACCTCGTCAACTTCTATATTCTGATAGCTGTGAGCCAGTATTATAGCATTTTTCTCTTCTTTTAATTTTTTTATTTTTTCTTTAATAATTTTCATCTATTTATCCTGTGTACAAAATTTAAATTTTATTGTACAATAAAAAAAGATAGGAAGAAACAGGCATGGAATTATTTAAGAAGAGTGTAGTAATAGGCGTTTCCGTAACGCCGGAAGTGGGACTAGAGGTCGCACAGATAGACTTTGCATCAAATACGGTTCTCAAATACGGTGTAAAGCCTTTGGAATATGATGTAAACCGCCGTGAAATTGCGGATTTGGATATTTTTAAAGAAACATTACAAGATTTGTTTATGGAGCTGGATATCCCCAAAAACGCGGAAGTGGTGCTCAATATTCCTTCCGTAGTGTTTAAAATTAATGATTATCCGGCCGCATTGGATGAGGCACAGACCTCAAATGCGATAGAAGAAGATTTGGCGGAACATTATTTATTCCGTAATTCTGAACTCGGCATAAGTGCTACTTTGCTGCCGAATTCATCTATCCAATTTAATAAGGTGGCATATACCGCAGCGCAGAGAACCATGCTTCTCGAAATTGCAATGATTATTAAAGATCTTGGTTACAAGCTCTATGCAATAGACACTTCGGTTAATTCCGTATTGAATGCTTTAATTTATAAGGAACGTGTTAATGTAGAGCCTGATACTACCTGGGTATTGATGATTGTTGAAAGTTTTTGCTGCAGGCTTTTGTTGATGTCAGGTCAAAATTATGTAGATGCCTTTGAAGAAAAAATAAGTATAGGCGAGGTTTTAGGTGATGATGAAAACTATTCTACAGTAATAGGTGCCGTCACTCCTTTATTGAAAAATCTTCCTTCAAAATATCTTTGTGTTATATCTAAAACAAATGCAATAAGCGCAGAAACTCTGGCAGAAAAACTGAGTTATTCGGCCCCGATTATTCATCAGGAAGCAAATTCGTTCTCAAGAGAAGCTTTTATGGAAATGGCTCCAGGTATAGATGCAAGTTTGGCTCCTCTGGTTTCGCTGGATATAATAGGTGCTGCTATATATAAGGATTTTGAACCTTATACAAAGGCTCATTTTAACTTATTTAATAAGTATCTGGGTGATATTTATACAATGGAGCAGCCGCCTGAGTTTATGTTTGCCGGCAGAAGAATTGTGCTTACGCCGGAGAACCTGATAAGGTTTTTTGTAGTAATTGCAATTATTATAATAGTTCCGGTTGTTATAGGCTTTTTGTTTTTGCAGAATTCCATAAAAATTCAAACCGAAGCAAAAGAAAAATTGGAAAGAGAGATTGCTCAAATCACTAAATTCTTGAAAGATAATGAAGATATCTCATCAGATTTGTTTGATGAAGGCGATGAAATTCGAGTTGGTTTAGGGCATAATAAAAATATTTATTCATATTATACAATTGTAGGAACCGAAATTCCTAAAAAATTGTGGCTTACACATTTGAAATTTAATGATAAAGTTACTATAGAAGGTCAGGCTGATAATTTGGAAAGTGTATATTCGTTCTTTAGAAATATAAAGGATTATTCACCTGAATCTGATATCAAACTGCAGAAGCTCGGTCTGGCGACTTCATCACAGTCGACCATTATAGATGCTGTTTCTGAGAATGGTCAGGAATTTGATACAGACTCTGTTCTTACATCATTAAATGCGGATTTTTATGAGTTCAGAATTTCTAATGCACCGGAAGTTTCTAAAGAGGATTTGAAAAAGGATAAAGGTAAAAATTCTTCTAACGCTCTGCCGGAGCTGGAACCAATAGAAAATTAAAAGGATTAAGGAATGGATAAGTATAAAAAATATTATGGTGTTATGATTTTTGGTGCAGCAGTAGTATTATTATTATTTGCAGCTTTTAAGATGATTTCGCCTAAGGTAACAGAATTAAATAGCTTAAAGACATCAATAGAAAGTAAACAAAAAGAGCTTAGCGGGCAGAGGAAAAAACTGGAAATTGTACAGAAGAAGATTAAAAAAATTAAGGATTCTATAATTACTTCCCAGAAGAAGATATATTCTCCCGTTGAATCGGATCTTGGCAATGAAACTCTTTTCTTCACTTTATATAATGACGTAATAGAAATGCTCCATGCAAACTCTGTGAAGATAAAGTCCATAAGTTATGTTTATAACCCGGAAACGGATGCTTTTGTTAAATTTGGTAAAGATATTTATTTTGTATGCGATGTGAATATGGAGTTGGTATCTAATTATGTAAATTTGGGTAAATTAATACAGGACATATATCAATATCCTTATTATATAAAAATAAATGAGATAGATGTAAAGCCATACGAAAAGGATAAAAAGATATTATTGTCGACATTGAGTTTAAGATTGTATGCTCATACAGAACCGGATGAAGACATTTCTGCGGTACAATCGGAATTGCCACTAAATGGTGCGAAGACGGGATTGCCGCAATAGGACTTGAAAATGTATTTTTTTTAATATAAGATTAGACTATGCTCAAGAGCACAGAGCTGAATAGTTTGAAAATTTAATATTTGCGGAAGTAGCTCAGTTGCCTTGCGAGGCTGGAGCTGCTGAGGTTAAAGAGGCCAGTTTGAACCGGAGCCGAGCGAATCTAAGATACATACTCTGCCAACTGAGCCGAATAATTTGAAAATTTAATATTTGCGGAAGTAGCTCAGTTGGTAGAGTATCTGCCTTCCAAGCAGACTGTCGCGAGTTCGAGTCTCGTCTTCCGCTCCATAAAGAAGAGTCCTTTTAGAGGCTCTTTTTTATTGCCGAGACTGCTCTCGCACCAGTGCAAACCTTGCGGTTTGCCGTCGCTCCCTCTATTTGCTCGCGCCCGACTTTCAGTTTGTTTTTAAGTACCACGTAAAACGTGACATTTAGTCACGTTTTCCTGCTCGCAAACAGACACGGTAAGTCTTGCCTTCCGCTAATAAAAACCCGTTTATCGGATGTTTCTTATCAGAATAAAGTATGCAATGAGCAGAACGAATACGTATCTTTTAGTAGAATTTTATTACTTTTGTATTTGATATATAATAAAAAGCATGGAAAGTTTAGCTGAATTTGTACAACAAAGAAGGGAAAAAGCCGGGTTATCACTTACCGGACTGGCTAAAAGAACACATCTCGATTTAGAATTGCTGGAAGATATAGAATCGGGGAAGGAGTTATTTTTATCAGTTACCCAAAGACAGCAGCTCGCAAGAGCATTAAAATGTTCGCCTGCAGAATTAAAAATATATGAGAAAAATTATGAATTTGATATAATTCCGCAGGAACGCATTGAAGAGTTGAAAACAAAAATTCTCAACCGAGAAACAAATTTAAAATGTCCGCTTTGCGGAGAGCCATTGATTACAAGAATTGCCAAAATGCATGATCTTGAAGATAATCTTGTATTGCAGCCCAAAGCTCATTGTGTAAAATGTGTGTTTCAAATTAAAGAATAAGATAATTGAAAATCTCTTTAATATATATTATATTTTATTTATGGGGGATTTTTGCATGAGAAAAATATTGTTATTCTTTTTAATGTTTTTATTAACTATTTCCGTACAAGCTGCGGAATATACGGTACATAAATTACCAAACGGTCAAACTGCTGTTGTTTACGAAGTAAGGAATAATCCAATAGTCACTATTGATACCTGGATTAAAACGGGCTCTATAAATGAAACGGATGCAAATAACGGAACATCTCATTTTTTGGAACATTTATTTTTTAAAGGGACAAAAGCTCACCCTACAGGTGAATTTGATAGAATTCTTGAATCAAAAGGTGCTGTTGTTAATGCTGCAACCAGCAAAGATTTTACGCATTATTATATAACAATTCCTGCAGAATACTTTGATACGGCTATGGAATTGCATTCAGACATGCTCCTAAATCCCCAGATACCGAGAAAAGAACTTGAGAAAGAAAGAAAGGTTGTCCTGGAAGAAATCGCTAAAGACGGTAATACGCCTTCCGCAAAAGTTTTTGATAATCTTAATGATTTGATGTATACAAAGCATCCTTATAAAATGAAAGTTATCGGAACTTCAGATGTAATAGGGACAATAAGACGCGAAGAAATATTGGATTATTTTAACTGTTTTTATACTCCTTCCAATATGATTACTCTCATTGTTGGAGACGTTGATACGGAAAAAGCTATTGAAAAATTGCAAGCCTGTTTTAATCAGGAATATAGAAAACCTGTAAAAAAACATTTTAAACACGAGCATCCGCTACAAGTGCAAAAACGAAAAGTTGATTATACCGATACGCAATCGGGTTATATAATGATAGGTTTTAGAGGTGCAGATATATCTGACAGCAATACTTTTGCACTGGATGTTTTATCGCAGATACTCGGCGGAGGCAAATCTTCAAAATTATATAGAAATGTTAAAGAACAAAAGGGGCTGGCATATTCTATAGCGGCTACTAACGGAAGCTATAGAGATGACGGTATTTTTTACATAAGTGCCAATTTTACTCCGGCTAGTCTTGAGAAACTTGAGAAAGCTATATTTGAAGAAATTGAATATATCCAAAAATATGGAATTACTGATGAAGAGCTGCAGAGAGCTAAAAATATGATTGTGCAGGATACATACTATGCAAGAGAATCAACTTCAAATATTGCTTCCGAGCTGGGCTATATTATGACTCTTACAAACAGTTCCGAATTATATGATACTTATTTGGATAATATAAAAAAAGTTACGGCAGAACAAGTTAAGGATGCTGCACAAAGATATCTGGGTGTTAATAAGAGTGCAGTATCAGTAATGCTTCCAAAGTCAATGGAAAAAATGGAAACAAAAGCCGAAATTAAACATACCGCTCAAAAGGTTTCCGCGCATAACGGTACCGTAAAATATATTGTTGATAACGGTACAACGCTTCTTATTAACGAAAATAAGAACAACGATATCATTGCAATATGTATTATGGCAAAAGGCGGAGAGTTTTTGGAAAATATTGCTGGAGAAGGTACTCTGACGGCAGGAACTCTTCTTAAGGGAACAAAAAAATATTCGGCACAGGAACTTGCGCAAATACTTGACGAAAACGGGATTGCAATTAGTCCGGGCTGTTTCGAAGATTATTTTTCTATAAACGTATTAACTACTACAGCCCAAATTGATCGTACAATTGATATTTTGGATGAAATTATAAATAATGCGATTTTTGATGATTATGAACTTGAAAAGAAACGTTCCGAGATTTTGAGTAGAATAAAACAGCAGCGTGATGTTCCTATGAATATTGCTGTTGAAAATTTCAAAACTGAAATTTATCCTAACAGCGTATATTCACATTCCAATAAAATTCTTGAAAAATCGCTGCCGGCAGTTCAGAGAGAAGATGTGGTAAATTACTATAACAAAATACTTGATTCCAAAAATGTGATTGTTTCTATTAATGGCAATGTTGATGCTGAAAAAATGATATCTGCATTTGGTTTAATAATTCCCGATAAAGATATGCCGCGAGTAGATTATTCAAAATACAAAGTTACAAAATTATCAGCTCCGAAAACAATTACTAAAGAAATTAAGGATTTACAAACTGCATGGTTATTTATGGGCTGGCAGACATCAGGCGTTCAGGACAAAAAAGATTTTGTAACTCTGAAAGTTATAGATACGATTTTGGGCTCGGGACTAAGCTCCAGATTGTATAAGAATCTTCGGGAACAAGACGGGCTGGCTTATCAGCTGGGCTCCGGCTATACTCCAAAAATGCTCGGCGGTATCTTTATGACGTATATAGGTACCAATCCTAAGACTCTTGATTATTCAGAAAAGAAAATCTTGAGGGAAATAGAAAGATTAAAAATGGAATTTGTCTCCGACAGTGAACTTCAAAATGCAAAAGACAGGCTGAAGGGCGGATTTGTAATTGCAATGGAAACGAATTCCGAAAAAGCTACCAATATTGCTACTTTTGAAACATTCGGGTTTGGCTACGACTTTCTTGATAATTATACCAAAATGATTGATGAAGTTACGGCTTCAGATATAATCAGAGTTGCAAATAAATATCTTAATAATAATATTGTTAAGTCTGTTGTAAAATAAGGTTAAAGCTGCTCTTTAATCCAAACCATGATGACATCAACTATGTATTCTTGCCGGGATTTATCTAAAACGATTCCTTTAGGTATATTATGCCATTTTTCAAGACAGCCTCTGCAGCAGCAAGCTGTTGCATGCTGTGCAATGAAAACAGGATGACCGCGCATTGGTGTTTGCTTACCGTCATTAGGGATATCTGCCGGAGCAATTCTTTTGGAAATAAAATCTTCCGCATGAGAGCGAATGGTATCCAACCCTTTTTTTGCAATATATTCTTTGTCTTTTGTCGAGAGCTTAAATTGGCTTCTGAATTTTGATTTGGAAAGTTTTCGGAATAATGTTGCGTACATAAATTATATGAATTATTCGTTTACGTTTTCTCTATTTTCTTCTTCTAACTGTCGTCTAAAAGAGCAGGTTTTGTTGGAACATGTTTCAAACAGTCCGTTTTTAGTATTTTTCTTAACAAGCAGCTCCCCGCATTCAGGGCAGGTATTACCTGTCGGTTCATCCCATAGAGCAAAAGAACAGTCGGGATATTTGTTACATCCAAAAAATATTTTTCCGTATTTTGATTTCTTCTCGATTATTGTACCTTCCCCGCACTTCGGGCATTTTACACCGGTAGAGCGGATATATTTTCTGCGGTTTTTGCATTCTTTGCATTCAAGATATTTTCCGTATGGTCCGGTTTTCATAACCATATCTCCGCCGCATTTTTCGCATTTTTCTCCGCTTATATCGGTTTCGCTGCCAATATCGTCAAGTTCAACACTGTTATTTAAAGAAATTATTGTTTTGCATTCCGGATAGCCGGAGCAGCCCAGAAATTGCGTGCCGAAGCGGCTTGTTTTTACGAGCATAACTCTTCCGCAGTTCGGACATTTTTTATCACTTTCGATTACAACTTTCTGCGGATTTTTCATTACGGAATTTACAACTTCCATAAACGGTGCGTAAAATTCTTTCAGAACAATATTCCATACAGCTTTTTTTTCTGCAATTTTATCCAGCTTTTCTTCCATGCCCGCTGTAAATTTATAATCCATAATATCAGCAAACTGGTTAACGAGCTGTTTGCAGACGGTACGGCCAAGAAGTGTCGGGTATAATGCTTTGTCCTTTTTTTCAACATACTTGCGTGTTTGTATAACCGTAATAATTGTTGCATATGTGGACGGGCGTCCGATACCGTGTTCTTCAAGAGCTTTAACAAGAGAAGCTTCGTTGTATCTTGGCGGCGGCTGGGTGAAATGTTGTTTAGGTATTATTTCTTTACATTTAACCGAATCCCCCTTTTCTAAATCAGGTATCTTTGCATCTGCTTCTTTTTCGTCCTCTTCTGCGTCATTATAAAGTTTTAAAAAACCGTCAAATAAAATTTTACTTGTACCGGCCTTGAGGTTATACTCTCCTGCTTTTATATCAATTGTTTTATTGGCAATTTCAGCAGGTGCCATTTGTGAGGACATAAATTTATCCCAGATAAGCTTGTATAATTTATATTGCTCTGTTGTCAAATACTGTTTTATACTTTCCGGCGTTCTATCCGGATAAGAAGGTCTGATGGCTTCGTGCGCATCCTGAACATTTTGTTTGCCTTTTACATAGATATTTGTTGTCGGCGGATAGTATTTTTCGCCGTAATTTTCTATGATAAAGTTTTTAGCCATTTCATGTGCATCATCCGAAATTCTGACGCTGTCGGTTCTCATATATGTGATAAGACCTACGGGAGTTCCGTCAATTTCTATACCTTCATAAAGTTTTTGTGCTACCTGCATTGTTTTTGAGACCCCGAATCCCAGTTTTGAGCTTGCAGCTCTTTGAAGTGTTGAGGTGATAAAAGGGGCTGTCGGTTTTCGTTTACTTTCTTTTTTAGTTACTTTTTCAACTATAAATTCTGTCTGCGGATTAAGCAAAAATTCCTTAATTTTATTTGCGTCTTCTTCGTTTTTAATTTCAATCTTTTTATTTTTATATTTGTTAACTTCCGCTTCAAACAGTTTCCCGTCTTTATCCATAATAGTATGAATACTCCAGTATTCCTGCGGAACAAAAGCTTTTATTTCATCTTCCCGCTCGCAAATCATACGAAGTGCGACTGATTGAACCCTTCCGGCTGATAATCTGTAGTTTCCGAGTTGTTTCCACAGAACGGGAGAAAGTTTGTATCCTACAAGTTTATCCAGAATCTGTCTTGTCTGTTGCGCTTTAACTTTGTCCATATCTATCTGGCGGGAATGCTCGACAGCATATTTTACGGCCTTTGGAGTGATTTCGTTAAACTCTATTCTGAAAACTTTATCATCAGGTACTTCCAAAAGCTCCCGCACATGCCAGGCAATTGCCTCTCCTTCGCGGTCAGGGTCTGAGGCAAGATATATTTTATCTGATTTTTTGGCAAGTTCATTTAGTTTGGTTACAACCTTCTTTTTTTCGGGAATTATGACATAAGTTGGTTTGAAATCATTATTAACGTCAAAACCCAAAACATTTTCAGGCAGATTTCTGACATGCCCGAAACTTGCTTCAATCTGATATCCGTCACCTAAAATCTTTTTTATTGTTTTTGATTTTGCGGGTGACTCTACTATTACAAGAGCTTTTTCTTTTTTAGATTTTGCTGTTGTCATGTTTTTTTATACCTGTCTCCTTCTGTCAGCTCTACCAAGCCGTTCATTTCCATTTGTGTCAAAACGGTCAAAAGCTTTCCCGTTTCAAGCTTGGTAATTGTTTGTAATTCATCAAAACCTCGCGGTTCGATTTCTATTATATCAAAAATTAATTTTTGAGTGAGGGGTAAATCTTCCAGGGGTAAATCTTCCGGGGGTAAATCATAGAGTGGTAAACCACGGGGAGGTAAATCCGTGGTATTATATAAATTATCTGAAGAAGCTTTTGGTGATATTTGTTGAGAATGTTCTAATTCCCAGTTTAATGCGTTTAGAATATCTTCTCCGCAGGTTACGATTGTTGCTCCGTCTTTAATCAGTTTATAAATTCCTTCCGTATTTGTATTATTTATTGAACCCGGAATGCACATGAGTTCACGTCCCTGTTCAAGTGTAAGGTTTGCGGAAATCAGAGCTCCGCTTTTTAATGCGGCTTCTCCGACAACAGTACCGTAAGACAGTCCTGTTACGATTCTGTTTCGTTGCGGGAAACGAAATTTTAACGGTTCAAATGTCGGGTAATATTCTGTTACAACGGCCCCAAATCCGTTTTCAATTTGCTCGTATAAGTGTTTATTTTCGCTGGGATATGTATAATCAAATCCGCTTGCTATTACTCCTATTGTTTTCAGATTATTATCTATTGCACTTTTGTGTGATACAGAGTCAATTCCCGAAGCCAGACCGGATACAATACAAATATCCGTATTAGCCAGTGATTTAATAATTTTTCTTACACTATCCCGTCCGTTTGTGCTGGCTCTTCTTGAGCCTACAAATGCTATTGTTCTTTTCAGGTTGCAGGAGAATATATCTCCTTTGTAAAAGAGTGTCATCGGTGGATTAGCAATTTGTGAAAGCATATATGGATAATTAGGATTGTCGAATGTCAGAACTTTAATATTGCGTTTTTGAATTTCATCATAAACTTTATCGGGATTTATTCTTTTCTTTTTGTCTATAAAATTTTCTGCTTTTTTTACGCTTAAGCCTTCGATTTGCTGCAGTTCTTTAAGATTTGAGTTAAAAGCAGCTTCAATATCTCCGAAATAATTATACAATCTTTGTATAAAAGTCGAGTCCAATTGTTCTATTGCAGAAAAAGCTATCCAGTATTTTTCTTTCATTATTAGATTTTAACACGGAATTAATTATTGTTGCAAAATATAGCTCATGTTATACTTGTTCTAAAAGGTTTAGGAGATGAACAGAAAGTTAATAAATTTCAGACAAAATAAATTTGATTTTATGTCTCAGTCGCCTGAAAAAATTCTGCCTCTTACTTTTTTTCTGCTTTGTCTTTTGGGTAGTATACTTCTTTTTCTGCCTTTTGCGGGACATTTATCATTTTTGGATGCAATGTTTACGTCCGTGAGCGCGGTATGTGTTACAGGACTTACGGTTGTCGACATAAGCAAAGACCTTTCAAATGCGGGACAATTTATACTGTTATTGCTTATCCAGACTGGTGGCTTAGGTATTATGAGTATAAGCTCAATAATTTTTATTTTGCTTGGCAAAAGGATGTCAGTCAGGTACGAAAAAAATGCCAGAAGAATTTTTGATGCCGAAAGCAGAGAAGAAATAATTGATTCCTTATATTTAATTTTTAAGTATACATTTTTGCTGGAACTAATCGGTGCAGTTATTTTATCTGTTTGTTTTATATTGGCGGAAAGCGATTTGTTATATGCCCTAAAAATGGGAATATTTACTGCAATTTCCGCTTTTTGTAATGCCGGATTTTTCCTGAAATCGAATAATTTGATAGCATATAATCATCACCCTGTTGTTCTTTATACGGTTTCATTTCTGATAATTTTGGGAGGTATTTCGCCTGCAATTTGCGTAACGCTAACAAGAATTTTTAAAAAACAGAAACTTTCTCCCGTAGCTTCTATTGTGTTTTATACAACATTGATACTTTTACTTACGGGGACTTTTGTATTTTTTATTGCGGAATATAACGGAGTTTTGGCGGATATGTCTTTTGCAGATAAAATCAATAATGCGTGGTTTCAGTCTGCAACAATGCGTACGGCAGGATTTAATTCGGTTGAACTTGGAAATATCAACGGTGTCAGTTACATTTTGTTTATAATTCTTATGATAATCGGCGGTTCTCCGGGCGGTACGGCCGGCGGTATAAAAACAACAACATTCGGGGTTTTGATGATAACCTGTTACAATACTTTCAAGGGGCAGAGTAATATTATAAGAAACAGGCTCATCAGAATGGAAACTTTGCAAAAAGCTCTGACTCTGACAATTATTTATCTCGGAGTATTGTTAATATCGGTATTGGTTTTAGGAACGACACAGCAAATTCAACTGAAGCAGCTTATTTTTGAAGCCGTATCGGCTCTGGGAACGGTAGGGGTAACTATAGGAGCGACTCCGTTTTTGGATGAGGTGGGAAAAGTTGTTATAATAATAACAATGTTTTTAGGTCGTGTTGCTCCTGCGGTAATAATTTGTTATTTAAATACAAAAGACGTGGAGTCCCGCATCAGTTATCCTGATGCTAAGATATCATTAACATAGGAGAAAATAATATGACTGTGCAAATATTAATAATAGGTTTAGGGCAATTCGGAATGTCTCTGGCAAGAACTTTAACGGAAAAGGGGATGGAAGTTATTGCCTCTGATATTGATAAGGAACTTGTGGATGAGGCCTCGGGATTTGCGGAAGATGCAATATGCCTTGATGCAACGGATGAAATCGCTCTTGCAAAACTCTGCCCCAAAGACAGGGATTACGTTATTTGTGCGATAGGTTCAAGAGAACCGTCAATACTTACTACGGCATTGTTGAAGCAAATGGGATGCGAGAATATTATAGCAAGGGCAACCGAAAAGATTCACGAAAGAATTTTAAAGGCAGTAGGGGCAAAAACGGTTATAAATCCCGATGAAGAATACGGTAAAAAATTTGCATACAAAATTATGTTCCAAAATGTTATGACAGACGTGTCTTCCGATGATATTCAGCTTTTGGAAATAAATGTTCAGCCGTTTATGATAGGTAAAAATCTTATTGAACTGGCATTGCCAAACCGATATGGGATTATAGTTGCGGCTGTACGTAAAGGAAACAAACTCAGCAGACCGTTTCCGACAGAAAAATTGAACGAAAATGATAAGCTTCTTCTGGTTTGTACGGATGAAGCGATTGAGAAAATGCTGAAGGAGAATAACTGATGAATTTTTCAAAATCAATTCACTTTTCATTCATATTGCTGCTTTTATTTTCTACATTTATGGCACTTGCAGGGATAAGAGGATTTATAAGACTTGCGCCTTCCATAGAGCATATAAACGAACACAATACCCAGTCGTTATATTATGCGGAACAGATGCTTTCTGCCATGTCTGTCAAAAAAGATATCAAAGGTTTTGAAACTGCTTTAACGCAGGAAAAATCAAATATTACTGAGTTGGGTGAAAAAGAACTTATGGATTCCATAGAAAAAGAGTATAAATCCGCATTTGCAGGAGATATCGGAGCTTCGGAGAGTGTAACGGATAATATTATAAAAATATCCGAATTAAACCGATGTGCCATGAAGCGGGCCGGATTGGACGTAAAACAGCTTTCTTCAGTAGCAATATGGGTAATAATTTTTCTTACGGCGGCAATATGGATTCTGGGGCTTGCCATTATGAAAACAATAGAAAAGACCGTTATCATTCCTCTTTCGGAATTGAAAGACGTAATAGAATCGTACCGTAAAGGAAACCGTATGCGCAGATGCCCGACACTTGCACCGTCAAAAGATTTTCAACAGATATATGACGGTATAAATTCGCTGTTGGATAATTCGGTTAAATAAAAGAAAAAAGGACAAATGATGTCCTTAATAATGGTAAGTATATTAAAATTGTAGATTTTATTTTAGGTTATACTTGCGCTCTTCATCCGTGAGGAGCGCAAGTTTATATTTTAAATTACAAATAATTCAAAAGACTCATACCCATAGATGCTGATGTAACCTGCAAACTCGCCTGATATGCATATTGTGCCTGCATCCAATCGGTTATTGCAGTTGTCAGGTCTATGTCTTTAATTTCCGAGAGATAAGATGTCAGATTAATATTGTTTGTCTCTAATGTGGAACTTGTCATTTCCAAACGGTTATAAACTCCGCCGAACTTTGTCTGTTCGGTTGTTATGGTATTTAACGAATCGGAGAATAAATCCAAAGTTTCGTTCATTTCGGCATAACCTTCTTCCGTATTGCCGTCAAGTACTTTTTGGATAGAGTTGCTGAGCTTTTTCAAAGCACCCATAACTCCTGCATAATCTTCTTTAGCTGTTAAATCGGCAGTATCTCCCTGATATTGAGTTCCGTCTTCGTATTCATAAGTTATAGTACCGTCATCTGCAATTTTTTCTACAACGGTATTCCCGTCTGCATCAGTAAAAAGATTATTTCCGTCAGCATCCTGCCCTTGAGCTTTATAATAACCGAAAACCTTGTCTCCGGTTGTGTTTATTACTTCAAACACTCCGTCTGCGACTTCTGTCTGTCTTATATAATCGGGATTATCATGCGGGGTACCGTTATATATGATATCTCCGTTTTCGGCAATGGTATAAGGAACTGTTTTAGTATTTGCACCGCTGAAAATATAATTATTATCGTATTCCGTATTTGCTAAATCAACCATTGTTTTTGTGATTTCATCAATTTCGACTTTCAACGCTTCCAACGAGGTTTCGCTGTATGTCTGGTTGTTTGCCTGAACGGCTTTATCCCAGGCTTGCGATAGATATCCGGTTGCCAAATCCATTAAGTCATCGAGTGTACTTAATTCAGACATTGCAATTTCTACATTGGTTGAGAAAGTATCAATTTGTCCCAGCTGTCGGTTTGTATTGAGAATATTAACCGCAGCAATCGGATCATCGGTTATGTTAATAATTTTACTGCCGGAGGCGAGCTGCTGCGTCAGTCTGTTGTAGTTCATAAGCTGCTGCTGCATATCGGCAACCAGTTGAGAATATTTTCCGCTTGTTGAAATTCTATCTACCATATAACTAACCTCCAAGAGTCATTAATACATCCAGACAGTTGTTACAGGTGTTGAAAACCTGTGCGGCTGCCGCGTATGCAGTTTGATATTTTACCAAATCGACCAATTCTTCGTTCAAATCTACGCCCGTGCTGTCTTTAATTTTGCTTTCGATTGATTGTACAACCTGATCTTGCGTGTCTGCAAGTGATTCAAGATTGCTTCCGGCTGCGGCAACCTTTCCGACAAGGCCTGTATAAAAATCCTCTAATGACATTCCGTCAAGTGCGGTAAGTTTTTCATTTCTTGTTCCCAGCATGTCATCAACGTTTAGGGCATTACCTACTGCATTTTCATCGAAATTTGCCTTGTCTTCAAAATATGCGCAGGCAATATTCCAGCATCCTTCGTCAGTTAGTAAGGCATCATTAATTTGAATGTTTCCGGCTGTAATCCCTTGTCCTGTCCCGTCTGAGCCAACAAATATCAGATTGTCATCTGTTGTAGCCTGAAGTTTTCCTGTGTCATCAGGATTTATACAGAATGCACCTTCTCTTGTATTTAATTCATTAAATACGTCAGCAAGAGTTTGTGCAAGTTTGTCCAAACCCTGCATAACAGTTCCTGCATTAACTCCGTTTTCTCCGTCCCCGTTATCGGTTGCAAAATGCAATAGACCGCCGAGTGTACCGGAAGTTATGTCCGCATTTGCGTTTTTGTTCAATACTTCTCCGGTTTCGGGATTTACAATACTTATTACTGCATTTTCTCCGTCCCAGTCATCAGGATAAGCTATCGGCGGGTTTTGCGACTCACAGTATGATTTTGCGGTTTGAATTTCCAGTTCTCCGGTGACGGTTGCTCCCTGAACTACGGCAAAATTACCTATATAAACATTGACCGAACCGTTGTGTTTCTCTTCAACCGTAATATCTGTAAATTTTGCGATGTCATTTAAAATTAAATCCCGTTTATCAAGAAGATTGTTTGCTTCCAGTGTTCCTGTTTGTGTTGTTATCAAAGCTTTATTAACACTGGCAAGTTCTTCCAGCTTGTTGTTAAGCTCTGAGTACTGCATATAAATCTTTGAGTTCTTTAGGCTTTCTTCACTTTCACCGTCACCGAGAGCTTTTGATGTATTTTCCTGAAGCTGCTCATACTTTCGGTTCATGGTTGCGGTTAAAGTTTTAGCTGTTTCTATAAAGTTTATTCTGGCTGTGGAACTTGCAGGATACTGGTTTAGATTATCCAAAGCTTCATAAAATGCGGAAAGCTGAGAATCAATGCCTGTTCCTTCCAAATCATCAAGAATTTCCGATAAATCTCCGAGCCCGTCTAATTGAGCATTTAGTTTGCTTTGTTCGGAAAGCTGTGTTCTGTAGTAATTATTCAGGTATTCATCATTGTAACGCAGAACGTTAGCAATTTTTACGCCGCCGTTTGCACGTATCTGGTTGTTAACGTTATTGCCTATAGCTCCTGCAATATTTCTTGTGACAAGATTTACGCGCTGTTTGTGATAGCCTTCCGTGTTCATGTTGGCTACGTTGTGTGAAACTACGCTGATTGCTTTCTCGTTTACGGAAAGTGTGTTCGCGGTCATGTTCAGTGATGATAATAAGCTAACCATGTTTTACCTCATATTTTTTTTTGCAATCATAAAATCCGGGGAGTGCTGCTCCTAGATTTCTTCGTTTATGGTCCACATGTCAACATCATGTGTGTCTGTTTTTCCTGCTCCGTTATAATTACATCCTTGAGGAGCAAAAGCATTTATAATTGTTTCCAACATCTTGTTAGAAATTATAATGCCATGTTTTAATAGTTCCACATTTTGATTATTTAATAACGTTAATTCGGGAATAATGTTACAAATCTTTACTTTTCTGTCTGCTAACGGTTCTGTATATTCCGGTGCTTCCCGCTCTGCAAGCTCGATAAAGCGGGACATGTTTGCATCCTCTCCGAACTTTTCAAGGGCCAGTTCTTTTCGTGAACCGTCAAGTTTCATAATCTGATTGTTAAGAGCAAGGATTTTGCTGTCTAACACTCCAAGGTCATCAGGTTTTGAATTTTTCAGAGTTTCTTTTTTCTCTTCAAAAAGCTCTTTTAAATTGGTATAGGCTTTTATTTCTTTGTCCAGAATTTCTATTAAGTTTTGAAAGAATTTTTTGTCGTTCATTGCAATTCCCTTTTTAGACTACTTTATTCCTTCCCTAGAACAGATATTTAATAAATCTGTTAAATATACCTTCATTCTGATTTCTGGAGATTGTTCCTCTGCCTGAGAGTGCAAATTGCAGATTAGAAACATTGTGAGAAGATATTTCTCCGTCTACATTAAGCCATCTCGGGTCAACAACACCGGTGACGATAAAGTCCATTCTCTCGTTACCGTTAACAAGAGTCTTTTTACCCTGTACGGCAAGGTTCCCGTTAGGTAGCTGCTGTACAACCTGTACTGCAATCTGATCGCCAAAGCTCATTGTACGTCCGCCTGCTGCCGAGTTAGCAACTTCATTAGAGCCGCCAAATCCGTTTGTATCCTTAAGGAATGAAAGTCCGAACCAGTCACGCAAGAATGATGTAAAAGTATCAACAGTATTTGAAGATTTTTCGGAAGTATAAGTAAGGTTATCACTTACGGTAATATTTTCTTCCATAATAATCGAAATCAAATCCCCGATTTGTCTTGCCTGAACTCCGCCGAATAATGAACGCGGGGTTCCTGCGTAATGCTGTGAAGCCCCAAGTGTAAATAAAGATTCCGCTTGAACGCTCATTGTCGTTGAAATTATTAATACTGCTAAAACTGTCAATACTTTTTTCATTTTTTTATCCTCAAGTTTGGTTTTGATTAAGTGATATAGAAACTCTATTGCTGTTTCCCCGTTCGTTTAGCACAAAAATTCCGCTATAACGCTTCTACCGTATAACAGACCGTATTTGATGTCATCATCCGAAATATTGAATTCTCCTATGGTTTTTGCACATTCTCTCACTTCGTTTACATCAATTCTGTCAAGAAGTGTTTTTGCAGAAGTCGTATTGACTCCTTTTGATATTTCCGTATCTTCAGCTTCAGGCTTTTGTACGTTTCTGTTTGACCTGAACGCATTTAATGCACTGAATTGCTGTACTGAATTGGTTTCTATTTTCGGTAGCATTTATTTCCTTTCTCTCAGGTAGTTAATCGTATTATCCTTCTACATATTTTTCCATTTGTCTGTAAATCTGGTCTGCAAATCCGAAGCTTGTTCTCGGATTGTTTGCGATATCACGTCCCATTTGTTGATAAACGATTGATTTAAAAGTATCAACGTACTGGGTTTCTTTTCCGAAAAGTCCGTTTTCTCTGTTAACGGTTTTGTCCATTTCGGAAAGCATTTTTGTAGTAAAAATACTCTCAAATTCAGTCGCGGCTTTTCTTAACTGTTCTTTTGAGTTGCCGGATTCTTTAATCCTGTTATAAAGTACCTGATCGGAATTCACTGTTTGTGCATTCTGTAATCCGCTTTTTATTAAATCTATTGTAGGTGTTGAAAAATCCATACAGTTTGTTCCCCTATATAATCACCAGTTCTGCCTGTAAACTACCCGATTTTTTAAGTGCCTGTAAGATTGAAATCAGGTCAATCGGTGCTACTCCGATAGCGTTAAGAGCTTGTACAAGGTCGTTAAGGTTGCTGTTTGCAGGCATTGTAATCAAGCTGCCCGGTGTTTTATTGATTTCTATGTCGGCATTTTCAAACCCGACTGTAGCTCCGTTAGAAAATCCGTTTGGCTGAGAAACGTCATTTGTTGTTGCCACCGTTACGGTTATATTCCCGTGTGCAACGGCAGCAGGCAGAAGTTTTACATCCGCTCCGATTACGACAGTTCCAGTACGTTCATTTACTACAACTTTGGCGGGTTCTAGCGTCGGTGAAACTTCTAAATTTTCTATGATTGAAATAAAAGACACTCTGTCATTTATAAATCTTGCCGGGATTTCTACTCTTACGGAACTTCCGTCAATTGCCTGTGCGGGGGCAACTTGAGATACGGTCTTTGCAATTCGTGAAACAAGCGTATAGTCCGAACGATCCAAAGAGAGTGTTACCGAATTTTCATCACCGATTTCTGTGTAGATGTCACGTTCGATTATTGCACCGCCGGGGATTCTTCCTGTTGTAGTAATTGCTGTTCTGGCAGAAGAGCCGCCTGCGATTTTATTAATCCCGCCTACTGATAAAGGCCCTTGGGCAACAGCTACAGCTTCGCCGTTTGGAGCTTTTAAAATAGTCTGAACAAGAACGCCGCCTTCTAAGCTCTTACAGTCTGCCATTGCTGATACTGTTACATCAATCTTGTCACCGTTTTTTGCAAAAGGAGGAACTGTGGCCGTTACGATAACCGCTGCCGATGCACCTTTTTGGATGTAGTTTTCCTGCTCGATTACTGTACCTAAGTTTCTTAAAAGCATCTGGTTGGTAATCTGAGTTGAACGAGAGTTGTCACCGGTTCCCGGTAAACCCACAACTACACCGTATCCGACAAGCTGGTTCTCTCTAACCCCTTTAATATGAGTTAAATCCATAATTCGCACTTTGGCGTTTATTGCCTGGGCGGGTATTAAACCCGTAAACATCGCCAACATTATTAAAAAACATGATAAAAATTTTTTCATAATACTTACCTGCTGTTTTCTCAGGATTATAAGAATAACCCTTAAGAATATACCTTCCCCATTAAAAATCTACATTGTATAGTTTAAACTATCAGAGAGGATAAAACATCAATCAAATGGTGGAAATCTTGACGTGAAATTATATAATTTTGTGTCATAGCAAGGACGATTAGAAAAGTAGGGTGGGCAAAGGCACGCTAAATATGGCATGCAATGTTTTATTA
>CALUPJ010000033.1 GCA_944322555.1 Candidatus Gastranaerophilales bacterium
TTGAATAAACAAGACCGTCAAATGAGATTCAATAACGGCGGCGACCCAATCTATGCTATATTTGACAAAATTGACAGCAGACCTCTCTCTAAAATTGCAAGAGACTTCGTAAGAGAATTAGCAGACGACTCTATCAGATTTATCTCTACTTTAGTTAAGTAATATCAAAGTTTTCTTCCGCAAGCCATTCAACAAGAGGCTTATCGTCTCCGAAAAAAATATCAAACTCTCTCTCTATTTTTTCACTTCTTAAAAATTTTCGGTTTATATTATATGCCAGAGGTTCGGTACCATCGATATTGTTGGAGGTTATTTGTTTTAAATCCGAATTATAGACATTTGCGTAATTTAGTCCGAGATTTACACAAAACGGAATTCTTTTTTTGCCTTTGTCATCATAAGATATAAGCCCGAAGGTTCTGCATATAATTGCTCTTGCCGGATAAACCGAGCATTTACCATTTACCAGAAACGGACATTCATACATTTTTTCTCGCTGTTTTTTGAGCAGATTGGAAATATTTTCATTTACACGGTCTTTTATATTATCTTCCAGTTCGTTATAATAAAACATTATGTTAACGTATTCCAGCTCTGAAACGGGATATTCGCCTTCTCTGCAGCAGTATGCACAACCCTTTTTACATTTAATAAAAGGCTTTTGTGATTCAAACATTGTTGCAAGTTTATTGTCAAGAAATTTCAGGTATTCTCTATATCTGGTTATCACTTTTTATTCCGCCTCTTTTGGCTTTTATTTCTTCACGTCTTTCGAGTTTGCTATATAGCTGCCAGTTAATTTCTCCTCCGATTAGTATCAATATGGAAGTATAATACAGCCACATCATCATTACCGCAAAGCCAGCAATTGTTCCGTAAACAAAGTTATATGTATGTAAATTATTGATATAAACGGAAAATAACCACGATCCAAGCAGCCAGGATATGCAGAAGAATATTGAACCCGGCAGAGCACTGTGTCTGCGGAGTCTTTCGTCTCCGCTTAAATCAGGAAGAATGTAGTAACTTAAATATGCCATTATAAACAAAGTCAGGAATGCAATAGGCCAGCGTACAAATAACATTATATTGGCAAGGTGCTGTGTCATCCCTATATATGCAACCAAAAATTTTATGATAACTTTTCCGAAAACAATGAGGGTTATACTCAGAAACAGTACGAGAGTACTGACGAAAACCATAATTAGGGCAAGCAGTCTTGAATAAACAAAGTTTCTGGTTTCTTTAACTTTGTAAGCTCTGTTTAACCCTTTAGCTACGATAGCAACAGTGTTTGTGGAAAGGAAAAGGGTTATGCAAAATCCTAAAACGGCTACCAGTCCGCCTTTTTTAAAGAAAAATACTTCATTCAGCACCGTATTAACAACATTTAGGACATCGTGGGGCATTATACTCTGCATAAAAACAAAAATCGGCTGCATAAAGTTTTGTTTTCCCATATATCCGAAAAGTGCCGTTAGAAACAGAATGAACGGGCAAATTCCTATACACAGCATAAAACCCATTTCGGAAGCCATGCCGAAAAAATCGTGCTCAATTACGGAATTTATTATATTTCTCAGTGTTTTAAAATTATATTTCACAATTTTATTTCTTTCAGTATTTTTTCGATAGAATCTTTAATGTCTGCTTTTATAGTACATCCTGCCGCAAAAGTATGTCCTCCGCCTCCGAAAGTTGTACATATCTTAGCGACATCTGTTGTTTTGCTTCGCATTGAAATTTTTGTTAATTTTTTATCAACTTCTTTCAGGACAAAGGCAATTTCAGTAGAGTCAATAGCTCTTAGAGTTTCTGCAATTCCGTCCGTGTAATCATCTCCGGCGGAGAATTTTTCCAAATCTTTTTTATAAACGGCAGTATAAACAATTTTGTTATCATTAAGGAATACAGCTTTGTTCACGCAATAATTCTGAAACATTACAAAATTTTTAGTTTTTGTTTCGTAACACTTTTTGTAGATTAAATTGGGATTTGCACCGCAGTCTACCAAATCGGCGGCGGCTCTGAGGGTTTGCGAGGAAGTGTTCTCAAATCTGAAATTCCCTGTATCTGTCATAATAGCCGTATAGAGACAGATGGCAGAATCTTTATCAATTGGCCAATTATTAGCTTTAAAATAGTTAAACAGAACTTCACCGCAGGAACTTGCATCCGGCTCTATAAGGTGAAAATCGCCAAATCCCGGATTTGTTTTGTGATGATCAATATTAATCGTACACTTTGCTTTGTCAAAAAATATTTTTGAATCCAACACTCTGTCAATAGCTGCAACATCCAGTGTAATTACCAAATCGTAGACGAGAGATTTATCAAAATATCTTTCTGCCAGATTAATATTCGGTAAAAATTTGTAGTTATACGGAATATTGGATACAATATTCATATCGGCTTTCTTTTTAAACCGATTGTAAATCATGCCATACAGCGCGCACATAGAACCGAGTGTATCGCCATCAGGATTCATATGTGATAATAGCAGTATCTTATTAGAAGATTTTATGATATCATCTAAATTAAACATAACCTAATAGTAACACAAACAATGAAGAAAGTTTTATATACAGATTTTGAAGGAGTGGATGCCGTCATAGATAGTATGATGGATAATCCGCAGCTTAAAAAAGCGATTACAAGGACAAATCTTTATAATTTTTGGGATAAAATTTTGCCGCAGAAATTTAAAGGTAAATCCCGTCCATATTCAATGCTTCCTAAAGGGATAATGGTCGTAGCCTGCGAAAACCCTATTGTAGCACAGGAACTTTCGCTTTACAAAGTAATACTGATGAAAAAATTTGAACCATATCTAAAGAGTTTAAAAATGAAGGTGTCGGATATGAAATTTGATGCCAGAAAATGGTCTGTTGACTAATATTGTAAGAACAAATAAAGGAAAAGTTTAGAGAGGGCTTACTTATCTTTCCGGATTTATTGCCTTTTGATTTACCTCCCCCCTTTGATTTACCCCCGTTCTATTATTTACCCACGGTTCTGTTTGTGTTACTATATATTAATATTGGAGAGGATAAATATGATAAACTTTTTACTTAAACTATTGGGTGATCCGAACGAGAAAAAAATAAAGAAAATAATGGGTATTATAGACCATATAAACGCATTGGAACCGGAGTTTGAAAAGCTAACGGATAATGAATTAAGAGCAAAGACGGATGAATTTAAAGCAATTCTTGCAAAGCGTCCGACATCGGATAACGAGAAAGCTGACAGAATTTTAGAAAAAGAGGCGCTTGATAAAATTTTGCCGGAGGCATTTGCTGTTGTAAGGGAAGCCGGTAAAAGAGTTTTAAATATGCGCCACTTTGATGTTCAGCTAATTGGCGGCTATTTTCTCCATAACGGTCATATCGCGGAAATGAGAACCGGTGAAGGTAAAACACTCGTTGCAACTCTTGCAGCCTATTTGAACGCACTTACAGGAAAAGGCGTGCATGTTGTTACCGTAAACGACTATCTTGCAAAACGTGACAGTGAATGGATGGGGCAAATATACAAGTTTTTGGGCTTGAGTGTAGGAGTTATTCTTTCCAATCAGCATGATGCGGATGAATTTAACAGAAAGCGTGCGGCTTACAATTGTGATATCACATATGGAACCAATAATGAGTTCGGGTTTGATTACCTGCGTGATAATATGGCTGCTTCGAAAGATATGCTGGTACAGCGTCCTTTCAATTATGCGATTATAGACGAAGTTGACAGTATTTTAATAGATGAAGCAAGAACCCCTCTTATTATAAGCGGCCGTGTTGAAAAATCGGCCGATACCTATACATTGATGGCGAAAGTTGCTCCTCAGTTGGAGAAAAATAAAGATTATGAAGTTGATGAAAAGAATAAAAATGTTATTCTGACTGAAGATGGTATTGACAGGGCGCAAGAAATTATCGGCTGTAAAGATTTATTTGACATAAACAATCAGTACGCACATGATTTATTAAATGCCTTAAAAGCAAAAGAATTGTTTATTCGTGATACGGACTATGTTGTTAAAGACGGTGAAATCATGATTGTTGATGAGTTTACAGGTCGTCTTATGCCCGGAAGACGCTGGTCAGACGGGTTACATCAGGCTATAGAAGCAAAAGAAGATGTTGAAATTCAGGATGAAACGCAAACTCTTGCAAGCATAACTTTCCAAAACCTGTTCAGACTTTATCCGAAGCTCTCCGGCATGACGGGTACTGCAATGACGGAAGAGGCTGAGTTCGGAAAAATTTATAATCTCGAAGTTACC
>CALUPJ010000034.1 GCA_944322555.1 Candidatus Gastranaerophilales bacterium
TTGGAATCCCGAAAAGTATAGCGGTCAGCTTTTAAATATGGATAAGGACAGACAGGACTTGTATGAAACTTGTGAAAAACTCGGAGTCGGAATTACTGTCATGAAGGTATTTGGCGGAGGGGATTTGTTAAATTCGGCTTATTCTCCGGCAAAAGTTTCACTGACACCGATTCAGTGTATACATTATGCTCTTACCCGTCCTGCGGTGGCTTCGGTCATGTCAGGAGCACGGACGATTGAGGAACTTATGGAGAGTATAAGGTATGAAAGGGCTTCTGAGGAAGAAAAGGATTACGCCTCTACACTTGCATCTTTTCCGCAAATAAGTTGGGAAGGACATTGCATGTACTGCTCTCATTGTGCCCCTTGTCCTAAGGGTATTGATGTCGCGTCGGTTACAAAATTCTTGAATTTGGTTAAGGCTCAGGGTGAAATTCCCGAAACCGTAAAAGAGCATTATGCGGCTTTAAAGCACAAGGCAGGTGAATGTATTTCTTGCGGTGCGTGTGAAAAACGCTGCCCTTTTAAGGTTGAAATAAGAAAAAACATGCATGAAGCGGTAAAGGTTTTCGGAGAGTAATTTCCATAAATAAACATTTCTAGCACAAACAAACAGGATCCGGTAAATTAATATCAGAATATTTCATATATGCATTAACCGGGCAGCCGGCTTTACATAGTGAAACAAAAGTACATTTGTTACACTTTTCGTTAATAATTTTTCGGGGCTTAAACAATATATTTTCATCTCTTTTAACTAAAATTTCAGACATACTACAGCTTTTTATATTACCCAAAGATGCCATATCATTATTAGATGCATGCAAACATAAAAATACATCTCCATCCTTTCGAATATGCAATTTTTCCCATTTATGGCATATAAAGTCAAAATTTAGATGTTTTGACAATATTCTATTTGTTACTGTTGAAGAATTAAAGGTTTTACATGCCGCAAGTTCAGGAACTGTAAAAAGACGTAATTCTATAGGCACATCTTTTGTTTCTTGTTTCAAAAGCTCTGTTGTTTCTTTAAACAACACGTTATCATCAGGCAACAGATTATCATTGTTAAATACTCTTGTATATGTGACTTTTTTAACACCCAAATCCGATGCCAGCTTATATAATGTTTTCATTTCAGACAAATTTTTAACAGTTACAACACAGTTTATTGTAACATTTATATTATGTTTAACTAGTAATTTTATGCCTGCTATTGTTTTATCGAAACAGCCTTTTCCGCGTGTTTCATCATGGGTTGCCGCATATCCGCCGTCTAAACTTATTTGAACATAATCATAATTTGGATTAAATAAATTCTCCAGATTATAAGTAACAGCCTCGGTTATAAGAGTTCCGTTTGAAGTGATTTGTATAATTATGTTTCTGGATTTTAGGATTTTTATGATATCAAAAATATCTTTTCTTAAAAACGGTTCACCACCGGTTAACATAACTTTTAAAATATCCGCATCAACAAGTTCATTTGCTAACTCTACAGCTCTTTTACTGTCAATATCTTTATCAGATTTGTACTCTTGTCCCGCAAAGCAGCAATGAGCACAGCGTAAGTTGCAGGCACCCGTAACTTCCCAGGAAATATAATACGGAGTATAAAACCTTTTAACTCCTTCTTCTTTCATTTTTTCTATGAGAACTCTGGCAGGAAAATCTTTTTGATATTCCCTCATTTTTTCTATTAACAGAATTGCATCATCTTCACTTATGCTGTTCAACAACATATTCACCTTCCAAAAAACCTTTGCTTAAAAGACTCTTAACTATATTATCAAAAGATTCTTTTAATTCATTTTTATCAAAGCCGTCAAATAACGGAAATAAATATGCATAAATTTCTTCCAGAGTTTGTTTTCCGTCAATTAATCTTAGTAAACAATCAGCAGCACCATTTCCGGTCCATATTTCTTCCGTTTCTACATTAAACAGAAAAACAGTTCCATTATTAAGATTATGCTCATACCGTTTTAGTACATTTTTATTAAATTTTAAAATAATATCTTTCATTTTTGATAATTCCTAACTATACAACATTCTATCGGCGGTTTATTCGCATTTCCGCAATTTGTAAGTGAAGACACTGCACACCCGCACCTGCACCATTTTTGATATTTACATTCCGCACAAGGTTCTTCCGTAACAAACCTTGGCTGATACAACGGATTATTAAATCTATTTTGCCAAATTTTATCAAAGTTATCAGTTCTCAAATCCCCCAAACACAATTCAGCACATTCTGAAGAGGGGCAAAGATATAATTTGCCGTTCGCAGCAAGATGACATTTGCTATGTGTATGACATAACTTATTTTTTCCAAATTTCGCAGGAGGTTTTTGAGTTTCAAATAAATATTTTCCATATTCAAATTCCAGAAAATCGTATACATAAAAAAAGTTTCTATCAAGCTTTATATTATCAAGTTTTTTAATAAGTTTTGCATATTCTTCAAACAATCTTGCAAGATTAGGTATAAGATAATTTTGTTCTTGTGATAAAGCTTTATATCTGTTTAAAGCGATACTTTGAACATTATATTTTTTACAAAACTCTGCTAAATATTCTATTTGATGTATATTTTGAGATGTTACCGCAGTCACAATTTTCATAGGAATATTATAAGCGGAAAGTATCTTTAAACCTCTGCATGTTTTTTCAAAAGCACCCGCACCGCGAATTTTATTATGCACATCTGCCGTAACTCCTTCAAGACTGATTTGTATGGCATCATATTTAAAATTAAGCAATGAATGAAATAATGATGCAAATTTTTCATTAATTAACGTACCGTTTGTAATAATGTTTATACATACATTTTTTGACTTTAAATATTTTAATAATTTCTCAAAATATTTACATAACAAAACTTCGCCGCCTGTTAATGTAAACGATATAACATTAATATCCTCAACCAGAGTTTTGGCAATATTCATTGCTTCATCTTCAGTTAAATCATATTTGTTATTAAAATACTTTTCTTTTTCGGTATAGTAAAAACAATGCTTACATCTCAAATTGCATAACGAAGTAAGCTTCCATGAAACTTGCAGCGGATAATAAAATTGATACCCCTGCGGTCTGGAATTCAAAAAATCAGAAAAAATATTTTTGGCATTGTTTAATGATGAACCATCATTAAAACAATATTCAAAACAATCTTTTATACTTTCTTCTAAAAAACTCATATTTTAGAAGTTTAACAAAGCCGTACACCAATCTTCACAACCGCATCCGTCCCAATTTTGCTTTGTATTCGGCGATTGTTTAGCTTCGGCATCGGCAATTACTCCTGCAGCAGTTATGGCAGCAGCACCTGCTTTAAGAATTTCTTTAGGCAGCGATTTACCATTCAACAGACCCGGTAATACTTTTGATTGCACAGAAAACACACGCATTACATATACCTCCTTTTTTCTATTATAAGATAGAATTTTTAAAAAACAAGAAAGTATTAAGAAATATAACTATACAACACAGCTTATTTTCTATCCCATCTGTGTTCGTACTCTTCGACTGCCTGAGCGGCTTCTTCTTCCGAATATTTATAAGAACTGAGGCTTATCATAATTCTGCCATCCGATTCTTCAAAGAGTTTTTTCTTTATCTTATAAGGGTAAGTTTCGTTACCCTGCAAATTTCCGTTGTGGATTTCTCTTATGATGTCTTCAATATACATTTGCATGTATTCGGGTATTTTAGGATGCCTTTTTATGTATTCGCAAAGCGGCATATTTTCTCTGTATCGGTTTCCGCTTGCGGATGTCAGGAGAAAGTTCCCTATTGTATTAAGTCCTCCGTTGGAGGCAGGGGTTACATGTTCAATAGAGCCTGTAGAAGCAATAAATATACGACGTATAATTTCTGTTTGGTTTCTTTTCGAATACTTTACGACAAAAGCATTACGGCTGCTTTCCGAGGTCGGAAGAAAAAGAGCTTTGTTTTTTATATTGTTAAATATTTCACGTTCATTTTCCTTGGGGATAATTTCTTCCAATGAATTCAAAAAAGTTTTGCGTTTGAATGTATCATGAGTTGAGCTGCTTATAATTATTTGGCGGCATTTTGTTGTTTTTGTTCTTATTCTTAGAGCGGTTTGCGGGGACAACTTTCGGGTAAGTCTGTCCACATCATCTAAAACCTCCATCTCTTCAAGCTTTAATCTCGTAAGGCAATTTGTCTTTATCATTTGCAGACAGTTTTGGAGATTATCATCAGGGTTTATAAGTGAGAAATCTTTAAATATTGCATACATTGATTTTTCTGTAGGAAGCATATTGCACTTATAGTTAGAAAGAAGAATAACCGCATCTTCTGCGGTCTTACATTTGGCTAAGTTTTTTTCAAATCCGTTTATGGCTGTAGTCGAAATTATTTTTATCCCTCTGTAGGGACAGGTTATATCCTTAAGCTTTCTTAGGGGTTTGCCTGCGGAAGTTTTGCCCTCATACGGGACATCATAATAATATTTTAAATAGTTTTGAGGGGAAATGTATTTTATTTTTTTGGATGCCATAACTTAATTCCGTTTACATATCCATGATATCAGATACGGCAACAACCTGCAAGCCATAGACAATTGTGCTAATATTAATTTGTGGATAAAAAACTGGAAATTCTGAAAGAATATATAAAATCTTTGGACAAAGCGGCTGTTGCGTTTTCGGCAGGTGTTGATTCTACATTTCTTCTAAAAATTGCTCATGAAATTCTTGGGGACAATGTTGTCGCAATAACGGCAAAATCAGACTTCTTTCCGCAAAGAGAAATTGAGGGAGCCATAAATTATTGTAAAAAAGAAGGTATCAGTCACAAACTGATTGAGCTGGAGATAAAAAATGAAATTTCAGAAAATCCTCCCAACCGTTGTTATCTGTGCAAAAAAGAAATGTTTAAAAATTTTCTGCAATTTTCAAAAAATATACTGGAAGGTTCAAATGTTGACGATACAAGAGATTATCGTCCGGGAATGCAAGCCGTAAAAGAATTGGGTATAAAAAGTCCGCTTCTGGAAGCCGGATTGACTAAAAGAGAAATAAGAATTTTATCAAAGGAATTTAATCTGCCTACGGCTGAAAAACCGTCTTTTGCCTGCCTTGCTTCACGTTTTGTTTACGGAGAAAAAATCACGCCGCAAAAACTTAAAATGATTGATTCCGCTGAAGAATATCTGTTAAACAAAGGATTCCGCCAGATTAGAGTCCGTCTGCATAATAATATTGCAAGAATTGAAGCTTTACCTGATGAGTTTGAAAAACTTCTGGAAATAAGAGAAGATATATCATACAGGTTAAAAGAACTGGGGTTTGTATATGTTACAATGGATTTAGACGGCTATAAGACGGGAAGTATGGGAGCAAGTTTAAAATAAAATGAAAAAAACAACAATTGCCGTATTATGTGCTTTTTTCTCCGCAATACTGTATGCGGTTTGCATTCCGTTTGCCAAAATTTTGGGGAATTATGTTCCTTCTGCCGTAATGGGCGGGTTATTATATTTGGGAGCAGGTCTGGGACTATTAATTACGACATTTATAAAACAAGGTTCTACCGAGCTTTCACTTACGCCAAAAGAGATTCCGTATATGTCCGCAGTTGTTTTCCTTGATATAGCGGCAATTTTGCTTTTAATGTTCGGTATAGCAAATACGACAGGTGCAAACGCAGCCTTGCTTGGGAACTTTGAGCTTGCGGCAACAACAATAGCCGCATTCTTTGTGTTTAAAGAATTTGTTTCAAAAAGACTTGTTTTTGCAATAATTTTAATAACCGTTGCAAGTATAATACTTTCTTTTGAGGGCGAGGGCAGTTTCGTTTTGAATATCGGCTCAATATCCGTTCTCCTTGCGTGTATCTGTTGGGGTGTCGAAAACAACTGTACACGTATGCTCAGTATTAGAGATACAAGGCAAATAACACTTATTAAAGGCTGCTTTTCAGGACTGGGAGGACTTATAATCGCATTTTTATCGGGAGAGGCTTTGCCTGCAACAAAGTGGATAATCCTTGTATTATTGTTGGGGTTCATATCTTACGGCATCAGTGTAACATTGTATATATATGCACAAAGGTTTCTGGGTGCGGCAAAAACTGCTTCCTGTTATTCGACGGCACCGTTTTTCGGAGTTCTTTTCTCCTTGTTAATTCTCGGTGAGAGACCCGCAATAAGTTTTTATGTTGCACTTTGTGTAATGGTTGCGGCAACGATTTTAGTTATTCGTGATACTCAAAACTCTTAGAACAGGGTTTTCGTAATGTCTTTTCCCAGCCCCGTATCCTACTTTTTCTATAACAAATTCTTCGGGCAGTTTTTCCCCGGTATATAGAGAAGCTGCTATTGCGGCTCCGGTCGGGGTAACCATTTCTCCGTCGTTATCTGTAATTCTGAGAGGGAGTTTGTATGCGGAAGCTATTTCACAAACCGCAGGAACCGGAACTGGCATTTTACCGTGCTGACAGGTAATAAAACCCTGACCGTCCGTTAGAGGAGAAAAGTATACTTTTTGCGGATTTAAATCATCAAAAAGTACCGCAAAACTGACTATATCGACAATTGAATCAATAGCCCCGACTTCATGAAAATGAATCTCGTTTATTTCTTTCCCGTGAACTTTAGCTTCCGCTTCCGCAACTATTTTAAATATCTTTTTGGCAAGAAGCTTTGCATTATCCGTAATGTCGGCTTTTTCAATAATTTTATTAATATCTTCCAAGTTTCGATGCTCGTGATGATGGTGACAATGAGAGTGCTCTCCGTGATGATGGCAATGAGATTTACAATGATGTTCTTCTTCCTCTCCGTGATTGTGCTGCGGCAGAATTACGTCAAAGTCTGATACCATTATTGAGTTAATCGGTTTTTTTGAAATTACGTAAGAAAATTCATTATCAAGTTTCATTGAAGCCAGGGCTTTTTCCAGTTTTTCTTTATCCGCTCCTAAATCAAGAAGTGATGCTACCGCCATATCTCCCGAAATTCCTGATTTGCATTCAAAGTATAAATTCATTGTCTGTTTCCTCCTCTTGAAATCAATTGATTTATTTGGTTTGCACTGTATCCGGCTCCAAATCCGTTATCTATATTGACCACAGTCATTCCCTCCGCACAGGAATTAAGCATTGTAAGAAGAGCCGAGAGCCCGTTAAAAGAGCTGCCGTATCCGACGGATGTAGGAACTGCAATGACAGGAATATCAACCATTCCGGCTAAAACACCTCCTAAAGCTCCTTCCATACCTGCAACGGCAATGATTACATTTGCTTTTTTTATTTCATCAATTTTATCAAATAATCTGTGAATACCTGCAACACCGATGTCATAGTATTTTTTGACATTACTTCCGTAAAATGTTGCTGTTTCAAATGCTTCCTCGGCGATCGGAATGTCTCCTGTCCCTCCCGTACATATTGCAACTTCTCCCTTTTGCGTAATCTCGTTTTGTATAAGAGTGACAACTCTTGCCTGTTTATTGTACTTTATCTCGGGAATTGCCTCTATTAGAGCCGCGGCTTGTTCTTCATTTGCACGTGTTCCCAAAACGTTTTGTCCGCACTTCTTAAACTCCGAAAAAATTTTGACAAGCTGCTCATTTGTTTTCGGTTCACAAAAAACTGCCTCCGAGCATCCTCTGCGTTTTGCCCGTTCAATATCTAATTTTGCAAAATTAAGTTCTATATATTTATCCATAAAATTATTTTAACCTATAAGAGTCGCTCTTAGTCAAGTTTTTCTGTTATTTTTCGTTTTTGGGTTAATCCTGCAAAGAAAAGTCCCGCCTCAAACAACAAATATGTCGGCGTAAATAACAAAATCTGGCTTAAAATATCCGGCGGCGTCAAAATCCCTGCGATTATCAGAAGTATCACTATTACATAAGGGCGGCAATTTCTAAATGTTTCATAAGTTACAATATCCCATTTAACAAGTGAATATGTTACCAGAGGCATCTGAAACATTATACCGAATGCCAAAATCATCCATAATGAAAGATTTACGACATTTGAGATTCCGAATACGGCTTTTATATCCGCAGTTGCAAAGCTTATACCGAAATTTATTATTAACGGTAAAATTATCAGTAAACAAAAAAACGAACCCAGTATAAATAAAAAACTTGATATAAAAACAATCGATTTTATAAACTTCTTTTCATGTTCATAAAGTGCGGGCAGACAAAAGTTCCAAACCTGACCTGCAATATAAGGAAAACATACTATTAAATCCAGTACAAAAGCCATTTTTATTTGTATAATAAAAACCTCGGCAGGAGCAAAATAGTTAAGAGATACGTTATTATTTCCTCGTAATATAAGCTTTATGAACAAATCAAGAGCCCTCGGTGCAATAAAAAGCATGGGTATCAATATAATTCCTACCGCTCTTATACAGTTCAAAAGCATTGTCCTAAATGCTTCTATATGAGAAATTATGCTTTCTTCATTATTCTCTGTCATAACTATACATCTTTAGGCTGGTATTCTTCAGGCTTTTCGCCTTCTTTTTCAATCGTTTCCTTTAGCTCGTTGGCTTCTTCTTTAATAATACTTTTTGCTTTTTTGTATTCATAAGAAGCTCTGCCCAATGCTCTTGCAATTTCGGGAATTCTTTTTCCTCCGAATAAAAGTATAATTACAACCAGAATTAATAAAATTTCGGTAATACCAAGCGACATTATATCCTCCTTTTACAACATTTTTTGTTCTCTTACGGGAAAAATCTCTATAGCTCCGACAGGGCAAGCATTCTTGCAGGCTCCGCACCCGATACATTTTGAAGCATTTAACATTGGCTTTTTTCCGTCCTCTTTTATTATAGCATGACAGGGACAAGCTTCCGCACAGAGTCCGCAGGAGGAACACTTGTCTTCTATAATCATTGCCATTCCTATTCTTGTTTTTTGTTTTTCTTCAAGTTTCAAGCGTTTTATTGCCCCCGTAGGACAAACTTCACCACATTTATTGCAATCGTACTTGCAAAAGCCTTTAGAGTAGTCAATGTGTACGACCGGAAAATCGTCATCAGCTTTAGTTATGATTTTATTTGGACAATTTACAGCACACAAGTTGCAGTTGAAACATTTGTTTGCCAATCTTTCCTGTGAAACAGCTCCCGGGGGCAAAATTATCTCCTTAAAATTTTCGACAATCTTGTCTTTTATTACAATTCCGGCTTTTATCATTCCGCCCAAAACAGCAAGAGCAGTTGTTCCGATTATAACTTGACGTCTCTTCAGACTAAATTTCACATCCTTTCGCAGTTTCCTGCCAAATTTTATACCGCCCTTCGGACATACATCCAAACATTTCAGACATTTTATACAAGTTTCATTGTCAATAAATTTTTCTTTTGAGTTTATACAACCGG
>CALUPJ010000035.1 GCA_944322555.1 Candidatus Gastranaerophilales bacterium
ATCAAAGGTTTTCGAAATGTTTACGACAAACTTGAAATTGAGTTTAAAGACGAAAATGAAGCAAGGAATATACTTGAATTAGCCAGATATGCCAATGTTCATACTCAGAAACCTCTGACGGAAAGCGAATTGAAGTTTATTTATCACTATCCGGATATTGCGGCAAAAATTATGACTGTTTCGCCGTTCTATGAACCTTCAGGTGAATTACAAAAACGATTGGAAAGCGGTAATATAGCTATGCCGCAGCATATTATATAAAAGATAAATGGCGGATTTTGATTTTTCAAAATCCGCCATTTTATTTATCATCAATAATTTATTTGTTGCAAATACTAAATTCATCAATTAATAAAGCATAGACTGTTTCGCCTTTTTTAGCTTTATAGTGGCAGCCGGGGGTTATCAAACCGACTACAAATCCGACACCGCAGCCTATTGGAATACCAATTGCAAGGCCTGTTCCGATTTCTGCCGGATTAGGAATAAATGCAAAGCCAACACCGGCTCCGGCACCAACGATACCGAGAGTTAAGGTTGAAAGAGTTAGCTTGCCTGCTGTCGTCCAGGGGCCTTCTTTCAGTTTGCAATCCTTGGTAAACGGACGCGCTTTAATATCTATGCAGGTGTTGTCAGGGAATATAATCTTTCTGAAAATTAAGCTGACGCGAGCATTTTTGTTAAACCATTTCGGTTTTTCTACATTAATAACTTCTGCCGTAATTTTTGTTCCGCATGGTAAAAGCAATGTGCCTTCGCAGGTATACAGAGCTTGCGGAACTACAAAATGTACGATATCACCGGCTTTTGAACATTTTGAAAAATACTTTTCATCAAATGCAAATTGCAATACATTTCCTTTTTCGACAGTCTTTCTTAAGTTTGTAATTGTAACTACATTACATGGAGCCTTTTTGTGAACATCAAGATGTTCTACCGCAGTTGTTTTTTCACAAACTGCCGCCAGTACCGGGGCTGCATTTAAACTCAAAATTGACAAAGCGAAAAATAATGATAATAATTTCTTTAACATATTTTTGCTCCTACGAATTTACTTTCATAATTTTCATGCTAAGTATAACCGACTTTAATCTAAATTTCAATAGATTGATTTTATATTTTATTTAGGTTAATTTGTCGTTATGAGGAGAAGAGTTACGGGAATTTTATCAGGTATAATAGCAGCTGTCAGTTACGGCACGAATCCTTTGTTTGCAATTCCGCTATACGGTGCGGGGTTGAGTGTAAATTCGGTTTTGTTTTACAGGTATTTATTTGCCGTGATTATATATGGACTCTGGCTGAGATTTCATAAAAAAATGTCGTTTAAAATTACAAGGCGTGAAGCATTGCCTCTCCTTATACTAAGTTTATTCTTCTCACTTTCTTCTTATACACTGTTTGAAGCATTTAAATATATTGATGCCGGAATTGCCTGTACAATTCTTTTTGTTTATCCGGTGCTTGTGGCAATAATAATGACATTATTCTATAAGGAAAAAATCACTAAAACTGTTATTTCTTCAATTTTATTAATAACGGTCGGTATTACGTTGTTGTATCATGGCGGCGGCACTGGCGGTCTTGATATTAAAGGTGTCATTATTGTTTTACTGTCAGCCCTTCTGTATGCTCTTTATATTGTAGGAGTAAAAAATATCAAATCAGTAAGGCATATGAACGGTAATAAGTTGAGTTTTTATGTTATGCTTTTCGGATTATTAGTGTATATTTATAACTTGAGGCTTTGCACGGAATTACAACCGATTAATACTCCGTTAATGTGGCTCTGTACAATCGCTCTTGCTATTTTCCCGACAATAGTCTCAATTGAAGCCGTGACAATTGCAATAAAACTTGTCGGCTCAACAATGGCAGCTATTTTAGGCTCTCTGGAACCTTTAACAGCTTTATTTATCGGTATAGTTATATTCCACGAACAATTGACAGTAAAAATTATATTCGGAATTATTGCGGTTTTAAGCGGAGTTATTCTTATTGTTACAAGAAAAAGGGAAACGAATTAAAATATTTCTCGCCTATTTTTTATTAATAATCATAAAAGATTTAAGTCCGCGTCCGTTTGTACTATTGCCTTCGGTGGATACAACATTTATTTTTTTATAATTAAAAGAAGTCGAGCTTCCGCCATCAAAAGCCATGGCGCTGTCTAGTCCTTCATCTGCACAAAGTTTTCTTGCTTCATAAATATCCATTGGATGTTCATTTGTTACGATAAAAATATGTGCTTCCTGCTCGCCATCAGGCAAATTTTTTATTCCTATTAATGTCCTTGCCGTTTTTTGAAGCACTGAAGCGGATTCTCTTACAATATTTCCGTCTTTATCTTTTACAATAAAGAATTCCTCTTCCAGCCTTAAATTGGGTAAAAGCTGCGGTCCGCCTTGAGCCGAGGTTTGAATGGAACACATAAAATCTGTTTTGGAATTATGCTGGGCTATTTCATATTTTAATTTTCCGTCACAATCCAGAACTCTGAATTCTGTTCTGTTTAAAAGTTTATTCAAATTCTTTCTTAATATAGGATTTCCCAATATGTTCTCGTTAAAAACAGGATCTTCAATTGTTTGAGTGTCATTTACTATATATGAAACCGTTTTTTGATTTTCGGGATCAAAAAATCCCGCATTTATTGTTAAAATAGCTCCTGTTTTATAATGAGCTTCTTTATTTGAAATTAAAGTCGGAGAAGAAATAAAACTAATCTGTTTTTTTATTTTATCTCCCGATAGAACTATGTGGTAGATACCATCATTATAATTGACATCTATCGGAGCTGCCCAAACGGTTTGCATAATTATTACAGATAATAAAACTAAAAATTTTTTCATATTTATAAATCCCTGGACTTGTAGAATGCTATTATAGCGCCTAAAAATGCCAACGGCGGCAAAGATGCTGTAAGTATAGGATGCAATACTCCTTTTTCTGCCAGTAAATCAAAGAAAGGCAGAGTTATATAATACACGAAAATACAGCCGATTGCAATAGTAAATCCTATTAATCTTTGTTCGCGTGGTTTGCTGAAACCGAGCAGGCAGCCCATGATTGCCAGCAGCACACAGACAAACGGGTGGAAATATCGCTGTAAATATTTGTTATACATCAAGCGGTAATCTTCATCCAGATTTTCTTTCTTCAATAAATCCACATAATATTTCAAATCTTTATTATTAATATCTCTGTCTCTTTTTGTAGAGTTTATCATTATTGTATATGCGTTTTCGGCATCACTGCCGTTTAAAATATCTACGCGGTCATGCTTGGTAATTTTTTTAAAAATACCTTCCTCGTTAATATCATAAGATGTAACACCTCCAAGCACCCAGCAAGGTTCGCCTTTTGAGTCAGTTCCCTTGTAGCCTGTTTCCGCTACAAGAATATTCTCAAGACCGTGAAGATCATCGAAAATTTGTTTGGAAAAATTCATTACAATGACATCAGTCATTTTTCCCTTTAAAAATCTTGATACAACAACAGCCTGTTCCGGATAGTTGTTTTCGTCTTTCTTAGTATATATATATTGTGTTAAAACAGCCCCTCCCTTTATTTCCTGCAATTTTTGGCATGAATACGGTATCCACTTGTCGTATGTTACAAAGCATAAATATGTAACAATGAAACTTAGAACAAGGAGCGGGCGCAGAATTCTGGAGAAAGACATACCGACGGCCCTAAAAATTGTCAGTTCCGAATCTTTGCTCAATTTATCAAATGTAAATAATGAGCCCAGTAGCAAGCCCACAGGGAAAGCCTTTCCTAAAATTTTCGGAAGTTCATAAACCAGCACTAAAACACCTGTTTTTACTGTATATTCACCGGCAAGAATTTTCTTTATGGTATTTAAAAGCATTTCCGGCGCAATCCAAACAATAGTAAATAAAAGAATTGCAACTATTGTAGTTATCAAAACCTGTGTAAAAATATACCTGTCATATACGGTAAAAAGTTTTTTCATCTTAAAGTTTGAAATCCTTCCCTAAATAGAATTCTTTTGCAACAGGGTCGTTTGCAACATCGGTACTTTTACCCTGAATTTTAATTTTACCGTCAAATATAACGTAGGCTCTATCGGTAATAGAAAGTGTTGCCTTTGGATTGTGGTCGGTAATAAGGACTCCCAATCCTTTTTCTTCGGAAATTTTTCTTATATTATCCTTAATTTCTCCAATTGCAATAGGGTCAATCCCCGCAAAAGGTTCGTCAAGAAGCATGAAATCCGGACTTGCGGCGAGCGCTCTTGCAATTTCAACACGCCTTCTTTCTCCGCCAGAGAGTGCAACAGCCGGGGCTTTTCTGAGCTTTAAAACACCAAATTCAGTAAGGAGTTCTTCCAGCTTCATCTTTTTTTCATTAACTGTAAGTTTGTCATTCATCTCCAGAACAAGCTGTATATTTTCTTCTACTGTCAGTTTTCTGAATATTGAATTTTCTTGCGGAAGATAGCCGATACCTTCTTTTGCTCTCAAGTTCATCGGCCAATCCGTTATTTCTTTATTATCAATAAATACATTGCCTTTGTTGGGTTTTATTAATCCGACTATCATGTAGAAGGTTGTTGTTTTTCCGGCACCGTTTGGGCCTAAAAGACAAACCACTTCTCCTTTATCCATATAAAATGATACATCATTAACTACGCTTCTGTCGCCGTATATTTTGATAAGATTTTTTGCTTCTATCCTCATTTGCACTCCCGTTATCCTTTATTTTCAACATGATACAACAAAAGCAATTGATATTAAATTGTAAACTTTTGTTAAGATATCTTAAAAAAAAGTCAATTTTAGAAAATAGAAATACTTTATAAATATGTAAGGTAAAAGGTTAACAAATTTATATGTAGGAGGTCATTATGCTAGACAGCATATCAGGAATCAACCCATATACAAGTCCGTTTGGAATGTTCGGTCTCGGAATGAGCGGAACATATGGTTCATACTACAATCCTATGATGATGGGTATGGGACCTATGGGAATGTTGGGAATGTACAATCCTGCATTTATGGGACAGATGAATCGGGCTTATCAAGATATAGAAAAGTCTCAGTTAAACTTTTCGGGTGCAATGCATGAATTAATGTTGAATAATCAGACAAGAGCTTATGCAACTCAGGACAGGGCTATTTTCGAAAAAGCAATGGTAGATGCAGGCGTTAATAAAAATCTGACGAATTTGGCTGAAAAAATCCGTGAAGGTGATATGGACGGTGTCTGTGTTGCATATGATGAATTAAAACAGACATTATACAGTAAGTACAATGATTATTTTAAATCAAACACCGGTTTAAATCCTGATGACAGTGTAACTTACTTTATAGAACAGCTTTATAACCAGCAAATACTGGGCGGTAAGCCAGGTGAAAGTTTAAGAGGTGATATTAATAAATATGGTGAATCCTCTTTTGAGCACGGATTTATGAGCAATTTTAACGGAAAAGATTATCATAAGAGAAATGCCGAAGAAGCTTTAAGCTATATTTATAATCAACCTATAGATAATAAAGCAGGAAAAGAAAGAACTGCAAAAATTGGTGCAATTACGGCGGGAGCTGCAGAGGCAGGTGCCGCAGGGTTAGGCGGTGCGGTTCTCGGTAAATTAGGAGTTGTGGCTCTCAGTAAATATTTCCCAAAAGTAAGAAATATTCCACATGTAGGAAAGATAATGGCTGGCTTGGCTATAGCAGGTGATTTACTTTGGCAAAATCATAAAAATGGTTGGTGGTGGTAGCAAAACAAATAAGTGTACGACCGTCGGCAAGTCCGGCGGTTTTTGTTTTAACGCTCTTGACATTTAATCTTGATATTTTATTATAATAAACGTGACAAAACTATAATGGGGCGTCGCCAAGTGGTAAGGCAGCTGGTTTTGGTCCAGCCATCCCGGAGGTTCGAATCCTTCCGCCCCAGAATTTAAACAAGACTTGCGGGTCTTGTTTTTTTATGTGGAATTTTAGGCTTTAGATACAATTAAACATTGTCTGTTAAACTGAAGTTTTCATCGTTTACTTCCCGAAGGAAATTTTTTTTTCTTTTATAATATTCTGTTAAAGCTTGTGTATAGCCGATTATTATGGATTTATATCCCTGTTTCATTACGATTAAAGCGGTAATATCTGTTTTTCCGGCTTCATAACTTTTTTTAGAACTCTCTATAAGCTCCTCCGAGCCGGATATTATTTTTGATTCAAAATGGTTTAAATTATCTGCTGCTGTTAAAAATCTCTCGTATGCCGCATTAACATCTTTTTCCGCTTTATTTTTGACAGACTGATATTTTAATTCGGCCTGTTGAAGCTTGAATGCCGCATTTTGAATTTCAGGTGAATAATTATAGAATAAAGGAATATTAACAAGGCTTGCTCCTGCGTATGCTCCATTATTAAAATTTCCGTTATCAGCATATTGTCCGGGTTTATAAGCATATCCTCCGACAAGCTGTAAGTCGGGAATTCTTTGCCTTGTTACTACCGTAAGATTTTTTTCCGCAATATCAATTTCTTGTTTGCTTATCTGAATATCATACCTGTTATCAAGAGCTTTTTGCATAATTTTAGATATTTCGGGAAATTTTAATACGGGCGGCGGTGTCAGCATTTCCTGAAAGTTGTTAGCTTCCGAAAATATTTTATCCATACTGTCATATACAACATCATTGGGATCGTTTATAACTTTATTGAAATTTGATAAAGCGTTTTTAACATTAACTTTTGCCGTATTAACCTGTGTTATAAGTTGATTAAGCGCAATTTCTGCCTGTATGGCATCAATATCCGGTGCTTTATGCATTGCAACTCTATTTTTGGCAATTCCGAGCAGCTCTTCCTGTAGTTCCTTTTGCTGTTCCAATGTATCCAGTATTGATTTTGCGGCAACCAGATTTATATAAGCCTCTCTTACATCCATTTTTAAGTCAAAAGTCGTATAACTGACATTCTTTTCTACAAGTTTAAGATTGGATTCTGCCAGATTTTTACGAGCTTTTCTTTTGGCAATCTCAACATTTTGGCTTAAACCCAGTTGTTTGGGTTCACTGTTGCCGGCTGCTCCCAAAAAATAAAATGCGTCGAATGACGGATTTTGAAGTCTGTTGGCTGTTTTTATATAGTTTTTCGCAATATTTATATCCAGCTGTGCGGCTTGTAAATCTATATTATTCTGAATGGCAGCATTTATAGCTTCATTCAGATAAACTTTTTTTACATTTTCTATCCCGAAAGAGCGGGGGCAAAAGAATAAAATCGTGAATAATATCGCAACCAGTCTTTTCATATAAACTGATTATAGCATAAATTAAATTCTTCGGATACCGAGTGCAAACAGCGAAAGTAAAATTGAGCCCAGAAGAGCGCTTAGAAATCCTTCAACTTCAAAACCGGGAGCAATCCACCCCGCAAGCATAAGCATTAAGGCATTGATAACCAGACTAAATAGGCCAAGAGTTAGTATTGTAACCGGAAGTGTAATTAATTGAAGAAAAGGTTTTATAAAAGTATTGATTAAAGCTATTACAATACAAACAAGCATTGCACTTACAAAGTTTTCGACCTCAATACCGGGTACTATCCAGGATACAAATACTATGAGGACAGAATATACAAGCCAACGTAACAGAATATTTACCATAATTCTCCTTTTACTTGTATAATAATACCAATCAAAGAGAAAACAATCCCTAAATTAATTAGCCCGATAATACAAAGAAGTGTTATTATTCAAGAGAATTAAGTCCGTCATTTTCCGTTGCAACTTCCAATAGTCTGTATGCAAGATATGCACCGAGAGCAACCGCTTTTAAATCAATATTTTCATCATACTTTGCAACTTCAAGAATTGCGGTATTAACCTCCGGATTCTCTTCTTTAAGATACTGTACCATATTCTTGCGCCATCCCTGCACATCCTGAAAAACTTCCGGGAAAATTTCAGATGACATTTCTTCTGTTATTATTGGCAGCATACTTCATTTCTCCTATTTTTATTAATTATATAGTATCTTCAAATAAGATACAATACACTATATACATTAAGAACTTTTTCTGCCTTTTTTAATGTTCTTTTTGCCGGTTTGAAGTTCTATTGTGCCGTTTGCGATATTTTTACCGATAGATTTTTCAAGGGTTGCGCGTGCAAGGTTGTACTCGTACATTGTTTGATAATACGTCAGCATTGCATTTTGATATTGTACCTGCGCATCTTTTAGTTCTATTGGATTCCCGACTCCAACCTGATATCTTCCGTATGAAAGTTCGTAATTTTCTTTAGCTTGTTTAAGCCCGAGTGTTGCAACGGGTATTTTATTTTTCTTTTCCGTTAATGAGTAATATGATTCCTGAACTTCATAATATATGTTGTTTTTTGTGTTAATTGCATTTGCCTGTTCCCGGGATTGCAGAGCTTTAGCTTCCTTAATCTCATTTTTTATCAGCATTCCGTTAATTGTCGGAAAGTTCAAATATCCGCCAAAATTATAACCATAGTTGGATGCAGGAGAGCGTCCGCCGACCTGGAATTGACCTTCCAGAGTTAGTTGCGGAAAATACGATTTTTTTACAAGTTTTACATTTTGTTTTGCTTCTTCAACTTTAACTTCCGCTAGTTGAAATTCCGGACGCGATTCCCGGGCCGCGGCAATTGCCATGTCAAGAGTTATATCGCATGGATCGTATCTTAAGCCTTCCGCTATTTTATATTTATTTGAATAGGGAAGTCCCATTGTATTATTTAACTTTGCCATAGCAATATCAACTGCATTTTCGGCCTGAATTAATGTGAGTTTTGAGTTGCTCAAATTGACTTCCGCAATCGTAACATCAACTTTCGGTTTTGTTCCGACCTGATAGAAAGCTTTTGCCTGGTCGTAAAATGCTGCATATTTCGCTACCATATCTTCCGCAACTTTTTTAGCTTCTATCGCATATTGAAGATTATAGTAAGCTTGCTTAACTTCGCAGATAACATCATTTACCGTTCCTGTTAAGGTAATTCTGTACCCTTGACTGTCAAGTTTTCTGATTGTAACCTGATTTTGTGTAACTCCAAAGTCATAAAGCATCTGTGATGCGCTGATTTGTCCGAGTACAAAGTAGTTGAATACAAGGTTTCGTCTAAATACATCAGATAACTGCAATTGCCTGATTCTTGTGTATCCTGTCTGCCAGCCGAATTGCGGGAAGTATGAAGACCAGGCCTGACGGATACGTGCATCAGATGCAAAAACATCTTGCATTGCAGCCTGTATTCTCGGGTTATTGCCTAATGCAAATTTTAAACAATCTTCAAGAGTGATATCGAGAGTATTTTCAACTCCGCCTTTTATTACCGTCACTTCATCTCTGGCAGCTTTTGGCTCTACATCCTTACTTTCCGGATATTCTTCCTGCTTAATCCGGTTGCCCAAATCTTGTGTTCTGTGCCAAAAAGAAGCTTCGCATGGAATTTGCGTTAACAACTGTAATATAAAAAATATTATAAATAATTTTTTCATTTTTTCTTATTCCTTATATTTTTTATATATTCCGCCGTTTTTTGCTTCATAAGGTTTGTTATAACAAAGAATGCTGGAACAAGAATGCTGCCCAGAAAAGCTACAGCGAGCATTCCTCCGAAAACGGATACCCCTATAGAGTGCCTGCTGCCGGCTCCGGCGCCCTTTGCAAATACAAGAGGTAGTAAACCTAAAATAAATGCAATGTTTGTCATCATTACTGCGCGGAACCTCAATTTTGCTGCCTGTAAAGCGGCATCTATATAATTCATTCCGTCCTTTTCCATTGCATCTTTGGCGAATTCCACTATTAAAATAGCCTGTTTTGTACTTAAACCGATTAACATAACAAGACCGACCTGAGCATAAATATCAAGTGACAACCCTGAGACATATTGGAAGAACAGTGCGCCCAGCAGTGCTACAGGAGATATTAAAAGTACCGCAATCGGAAGAGTCCAGCTTTCATATAGTGCAACAAGGAACAGGTAAACAAATGTCAAAGCCATTGTAAGGACTGGCCCGATTTGCCCTGCCGACTGCTGCTCCTGTAAAGAGGTTCCGGACCATGCAAAGTCCATGTCTTTAGGTAAAATTTTGTCTGAAATCTTTTCCATTGC
>CALUPJ010000036.1 GCA_944322555.1 Candidatus Gastranaerophilales bacterium
ATTTTCTAAATATTTATACTTCATTTTTCCCCGCATTTACAATTTAATATTGTAAATTATATACTACTACAATAATAATTTTTAAAGCCAAATATTAGCGAAATCTATTAAAGTTGCACCTACATAACTTCGCAAAGATCGGTTGATTTAGGCCTAATTCTGATATAATTTCGGATGGGATTTGAGTGATTGAAAGTGTTGTGGTTTGGATTTTACCTTCCTTGATGGTTTTAACTTCAGTACTTGGAAGTTCTGACTTTCCAATACAAGATGCCAAATAAACAAAGCATTCATCATTATCTTCCAAATATCTCAAGGCTAGCTTGCGGGCATAAAGATTTAAGCTAACATCAGCTTTACTGGCATCTTTGGCCCAAGGGCTACCCCCGCCAATCGGGCAAGTTACGCCATAAAAATCGCAAGCAAGTTTTCGACCGGTAACACCACAATCTGCTATTGAGGAATGATATTGATAAGTTCCGGTGCCGTTAATAATGATATTTTTTGGCTTTTCATTTAGTGTTTCAATAATAAAATCCGTCAGATCTTCATATTCTAACATTGGAACGGCAGCAATAGCTGTTTCCACGTTACCACAAGCATCCAAGGTTATCTGAGTTTTGATATCAATCCCCAGATTTTTACTTTGACGAGCTTTTTGATACAAAGCTCGATTTAACTTGCGAGCTAAAAACATCTCACGACTGATAAAATCTTCTCCTTGGCAAGCATAACCTACAAATACGCCTTGATCACCCCAGCCATTCTGTTCAATGCCTTGTTTTATGTCTGCTGATTGTTGCCCGATAAGGTTAATAATTTCAACTTTTCGGACATCAATCGCATATTTTCCCCAGCGCTCCGCATAGTTCTCATCATAACCAATATCTCGCAAAGCATCTTTGACAAACTCTTTAACCTCTGACAAATCGATATTTCCGGAGACTTCTCCTCCTAAAACTACAGTATTGTCTTTAAGCAAAACCTCCACCGCATAGCGGACATTCTTATCTTGAGCCAGCAGGCGATCCAAAATGTATGATGAAATATAATCTGCTGTTTTATCAGGATGCCCGAGAGAAACAAACTCTGCCGTCTTTTTCATAGTTTTTTCTTCATAAAAAAAGCCTGCGGAATTTAATCTGCAGGCACAAACAAAAAAGGGAACAAGCCTTAAACACAACTCGTTCCCGATTATAGCTATTTTTATAAACTATTTTTCAGTTTTTGTCTTGTCTGTTTTTGTCGCGACGCTAGATGATAAAGATATGTTTTCATTTAACTTGTCTATTTTTGATAAAAACTTTTTTTGTAATTCTATTAACATCGCTTGTTGTTGTATAGTTTCTTCTGTCATTTGTTTGACGGTATTTTCCAAAGACACAATTTTATCTATATGAAGTTTATCTATCTGTTCTTTGTATATCTGAACTTCCCGCTCATAGCTATCTTGTAGTTTTTGTATCCTATTATCATTGTAAATTTGAACAGCACCTATAAATAAAGTACATATAATAGTAATAACTGTATATCTTATATTTGTTTTAACAGACTTTTTGTTTTCTAATGATGTCTTTTGAGCTTCCTCTGCAATTGTTGCCGTATTTACATTGGTTTGTTGTGAATTTATAAGCAAATTTGTTGTCAAATTCTGATTCTCTGCCATTTGTAAAATCAATTTATCCGTACTATTGCATAACTCCTTTAATGTATCTATTTTCTCTTGTTCTTTTTCGTTTTTTTTCTGTTCATATTTGATTATTGTCTCAGATAATTTTTTGTTTGGTTCTTGTACTCTGGCAACAGATGCCGCAGAATGTATTAACTTGTTATTATTTTCCATATTTGTATGAATTTGCTTCATTAAATCTGGCGAAAAAAGCTTAGATAATGCACTATTAACTAATCCAGAATGAGTTTTATTTACGTTAGATAGTCCCTGTGCAATTTTTGAGAAAGAAGAATTATTTAGTTTATCGTTTATATTTACTCCTGAAACACCTGTTCTCATATTAGAAAGTCCTCGGGCAAGTTTTGAAAGAGATGAATTATTTGTTTTATCAAGCGCATTTAATAATCCAGAACATTGTCCAGAAACAACCCTGTCCAATGATTTGGCAGAGTTCGCTAGAGGCACAGAATCTAATTTAATTTTACTGACGTCTATTTTTTTATTTTCCTTCACTACTTTATGTTCCATTCTTTAATTTATTATTGAAAAACCATTACTTATATAGGTATTATAAAAGAAAAACACAATATTTTCTTAAAAAAAATCAATATATTTATTTAAGCAGATTAACTAAAATCTTCACCAGCGCTTTTTCGTAGTGGCGACTAAGGTTACTACGGTGGAGGCCGAACTCATAGCTCAAGACTTTCCAAGGGATTCTGGCGCCGCGTTTCCACACTAGCTTTCTTTCCCAAGGTTCCAGCACTTCCAACCACTCCAAAACCTCGTCCATTTGGGTAATTTGTTCCGTTGTCGGTCGTATTTTTATCGGTTTTCTATCCATAAAGGCGATTTCTTGCGGTGTATAGATAATATCCGGCAT
>CALUPJ010000037.1 GCA_944322555.1 Candidatus Gastranaerophilales bacterium
AATGAGGGTGTACTTGCTTACATTTCAAACAACAGTTTCTTAGACGGTGTAATCCATAGACAGATGAGAAAACACCTTATGCAAACATTTGATAAAATCTACATCTTAGACCTGCATGGCAATGCTAAGAAAAAGGAAACCTCACCTGACGGCTCCAAAGATGAGAATGTGTTTAATATCCAGCAGGGTGTGAGTATAAATATCTTTGTTAAAACAGGCAAGAAAAATCCTGATGAATTGGCAAAAGTGTATCATACAGAGTTGTTCGGTGAAAGAGAGAAGAAATACGAATACCTGAACGCAAACGACCTCTCAACAGCAGGCTATAAAGAACTGACTCCGACAGAACCGTATTATTTCTTTGTGCCTAAAGATTTTGAGATAAAAGACGAGTACTGTAAAGGTTTTAACCTTGAGGAACTATTTTTAATTAGTGCGAGCGGAATTAAAACGCATCATGATAATGAACTCATTTCATTTACACCATTTGAAACAGAATTTAACCAAAAATATTCATATAGACCATTTGATATACGATATATAAATTATGACTTAAACAAAGTTGAAAGACATCGTTATACACTTATGAAACATTTCCTATTGGGTGAGAATATAGGATTAGTGATTTCAAAACAATTTGGAGCAAAACAATTCTTTATTATTTTTATTACAAACGGCTTGATAGATATTTCTTCACAGGCTTATGCTCCATATAATATCAATCCTTTATACCTGTATGAAGAAGACTCAAACCAAACCTCATTCTTTGACCAGAACCGTAAGCCTAACTTGAATATGGATATTGTGAGAGAACTGGAACAGAAACTGGGCTTAACCTTTACACCCGAAAAAGAAGATACAACAGTAACTTTTGCTCCGATAGATATACTGGATTATATTTATGGAGTTCTGCATTCCAACAAGTACAGAAACAAATATAAAGAGTTCTTAAAGATTGATTTTCCACGTATACCGTATCCTCAAAGTGCTGATTATTTCTTTAAAGTTGCTCAACTTGGCAAGCAGCTTAGAGAAATACATCTGCTTGAGTCACCTGTAGTGAATGAATTTATAACGTCATATCCCGTAGGCGGTGATAATGAGGTTGTAAAGCCTGAATATAAAGACGACAAGGTGTATATCAACAAGACTCAGTATTTTGACAACGTGCCCGAGATAGCATGGAATTTCTATATAGGCGGTTATCAGCCTGCACAAAAATGGCTCAAAGACCGCAAAGGAAGAATATTAAGCTATGAAGAGGTTATGCACTACCAGAAAATCATTAAAGCCCTCACTGAAACCCACGCCCTCATGCAACAAACTGATGTGGTTATCGAGGTGTAGCTTGAACCTCTACAGTTAGCAATCATAAAAAAGACTCCTTAGAGTCTTATTGTGGTGTCGCAGGCGGGACTTGTCTTGGATTTTACTGTCTCTCGGGCAAGTAATTTGCTTCACTACGTTGCCGCAAATTTTGCCCTCACTTACTCGAGTTCGCTCGCTTTGCTTGACTCCACTCTTACGTAAAATCCGCTGAACCCGCCAAAGACGGATTAAAGCCCTCACCATTCATATATTAAAAAAGGGATAACATCTGTTATCCCTTTTTTAATGTCGTAGGCGGGACTGTCTTGGTCGCTCGCTTTTAACGGCAATTCCGTGTTTTGTTTTCTGTGATTTCATCACTCCAAACAAAAACACTCCAGCCTCAGCTCGCTCTCGCTTGAACCTATACAAGGCTTTGCCTTGTGGGGTTCTGCGTCCCTATACAATCTGCATGCATTAAAAAAGACTCCGTACGGAGTCTTTTTTATGGTGTCGTAGGCGGGACTTGTCTTGGTCGCTCGCGATTAACGGCAATTCCGTGTTTTGTTTTCGTGATTTCATCACTCCAAACAAAAGCACTCCAGCCTCAGCTCGCTCCCGCTGAACCCGCTAAAACAGATTTAAGCCCTCACCAATCAAGCATATTAAAAAAAGGATAACTAAAGTTATCCTTTTTTTAATGTCGTAGGCGGGACTTGAACCCCCACGCACCTCTCCACACGCCCCTCAAACGTGCTCGTATACCATTCCGCCACTACGACATATTTGCTTTTATTTAAATTTCAATGTATTAAGTTAGTCTCCGTGGCGGATATATCCTCAAGGGGTACCCTCTCGGAAAACTATACTTAATTGTTTTCATCCGGCAGAGTGCCACTGAAACATGATTTTTTTCTTTTCAATGAAATTATACTAACATAAAAAAAAATTTGTTACAAATGTTATATTTCTATTGACACTTTTTTCTCTCTGTTTCAAAATAAATCTTGTGAGGTAGAAATTATGAACGTATCATCAATTACAGCAGGAGAAAACAGCAGCTTAAGACGCAATTTGTTTATCAAATATTCTAACAGCTTTATGTCTGCTGCCGGCGGTGCAGAAGAAGCTGTTGAGAAAGCTCAAAAAGCTAATCCGCTTCCTAACAGTAACAAAATTGATAAAGTTAAAGGAATAGAAACCCTTACTATTTTTCCTAAACAAGTTATTGACGGAAAAACAATTATCACCTGCTAGAATGCCCGGAAGGAGAGGAGTATGAAACTTAAAATTTTCAGAATGGAGCACAACAGATTTGTGCCTGAATACAAGACAGAAGGTGCTGCCGGCATGGATTTATGTGCCGCTATTGACGAAGAAATTACGCTTCAGCCTCTGGAAAGAAAGCTCATACCGACAGGTTTAAAAATCGAACTTGAGCACGGATACGAAGCTCAAATCAGACCCCGTTCAGGGCTTTCTATCAAGCACGGCATTAGCCTTATTAATTGTGTCGGTACAATCGATGAAGATTATCGCGGTGAAGTTTGCATTCCTGTTGTTAATCTTTCTAACGAACCATATACAATAAAGCCTGACGAAAGAATTGCCCAAATGATAATTGCAAAATATGAACAGGCAAAAATAGAAGTCGTAACCGAACTTTCCGAAACAGAACGCGGTGCCGGCGGATTCGGTTCTACCGGCAAATAACTTTTTATAAGTTTTGTTGCAATTATTTATTTTAGACGCTTTATTACTTGACGCAAGCCAAAAAAAAGTATAGAATGAGGCATGGCACCATAATAGTGCCAGGTTTATCAAATTATTTAGGAGAACAGTCATGTACCAAGATGAAACGCTTATTTGTGAAGATTGCGGCTGTGAATTTGTATTTACTGCCGGAGAACAAGAATTTTATGCAGAAAAAGGTTTAGCAAATAAGCCGAAAAGATGCCCGGAATGCAGGAAAGTAAAAAAACAACAGCACAGAAGAAAAAAGAAAATGCATGATGCGGTTTGTGCCAAATGCGGTAAGCAAACTCAAGTGCCTTTTAATCCGACTCAGGGCAGAGATGTTCTTTGCAAAGAATGTTTTGATGCAGAAAAAGCAGCTTCTGCTGAAAATGCAGTAACTGCATAAATGTTATAATTCAATATCTGTACGCAGAGGCATATGTATTTTACATAAGTCTCTGCTTTTTTAATCTTTGTATTCTTTTACCGGATTCTATAATCATATGCTTTAAATCTTCATTATTTTTAATTTTTAATATGAGCGTCTCTATCGTATCTATTGTTGTTTTATCAGCTTTTCTAAAAATAAACATGTCAACCCCCGCCCTTATCGCCATAATACAGGCTTCAACACTTCCAAAAGCTTTCACACCCTGCATTTCCATATCATCCGTTATAATTACACCATCGTATTTTAAGATATTTCGCAAATACCCTATTGCATTTTTACTGAGTGATGTCGGAATCGGTTCTTTATCAAAGCAAGTGCAATGAAGATGTGCAGCCATTATCATATCGGCCTTTATATTAAACGGTTTTATATGAATCTTTTCCATTTCAATCATTGGCAAATCTATCTTCGGAAGAGCCAAATGACTGTCTGCATCGGCATCGCCGTGTCCCGGATAATGTTTTATACAAGGTATTATCCCATATTTTCGGTATATATCGGAAACAATTTTAACACCTTTTATAACATCGTCCGTATTATTTGAAAAAGCTCTTTCCCCGATAATCGGATTTTTAGGATTCGTGTTTACATCAGCACAGGGAGCAAAATTAAGATTAATGCCATAATCTTTCAGCTCTCCGGCTATTTTCTCAGTCTGCTTTTTTAAAAAGTCTTCACCGCGTTCAAAAGCATTTCTTGGAGAAAGGTATCTGGCATGGATATGTTCGGTTCTCTCGACTCTGCCGCCTTCCTGATCTATAGATAAAAAAGGCGGAATAACTGCCTTTGTTTTGATATTAGATATAAGATTTTTAAATTGTTCTTTAGAAATAATATCGTTCGTAAAAAAGATTACGCCGCCAAGCCCTTTACTCAAAGCCTCATCCAGATACTCTCCGGTTCCCGATATAAACATTTGATAAACCAATTTTTCCATAGATTAATCATACCTTTAACAGATTCAAAAAATCAACTCTGTTTCGGAACCAAATAATATTTAGTTTGTAGTTAAAAATAATAAATTAGTGTATAATGAGAATAACGGAGTGAGTTATGGAAAGAATAAAAAAAATATTTTTAACACTTGTTGTAGGATTTTTGTTATTATCAGCAATTTCACTGGACGTATCTGCTGCGAAAAAGTCATCTAAACTCTCTAAAGAAGCTATTGCAGAGATGTCGGACAGTATTGATAAACTGACTCAAAAGATTTACGGGAGAGCATTATTATCACCTCAGGACAATGAAACCCTTATAGGTATAAAGATAAAACTTGATAACCAGATGCTAATGTCATCTTCCACGGAATTAGCACCTCTATATTATAAGGCGGGAAATGTTTATAAGCTCCGTGATATGAAACCTGAAGCTATAGAATGTTATCAAACGGTTTTAGAAAATTTCTCCGATACAGCTCTTGCCCCGAAAGCTCGTGCCGCACTTGAAGAACTCGGAGTAAAAGTAGAAACTCCGGCTGTCTCTGATGAAGAAGGCGGAGAAGATGAAGGCATCTAAATAACCTTGAAAAATACATAAATAATACTTATAATAAATATATGAATAGTATTGCAGGAGCTATTGCCAACTATCAGGAAGTAAATAGTTTTTATGCGCAAAATTCTTTAAGATCAGAATTTTTTGCACGATTTCCTTATGATAAATTTGCACAGGTTGAACCCGAAGAAATTTCTACGGGTGATAACGCAGCAATCGCATCTATTTCGCCGGAAGCAATCGCTCTTTATGAAGCCGAACAAAAATCTGAATATAAAGAAAACAAAAATTCTGAAAGTTCTAATAAAGAACTTACACCGCAAGAAGAACAGGAAGTTGCCGAATTAAAAATAACAGATGCTGAAGTAAAAGCACATGAACAGGCTCACAAAGCTGCAGCCGGAGGGCTTCGGACATCTGCTCCGAATTATGAATATGAAACAGGACCTGACGGCAAAAAATATGCTGTCGCAGGCGATGTTAATATAAGTTATCAACACAGTCAGGATCCGGAAGTTAATCTCAGAAATGCTCAACAGCTGAAAGCTTCGGCACTTGCACCTGCTGATCCTTCCGCACAGGATAGAAAAGTTGCAGCTCAGGCAGACAGAGAAATAGCCGAGGCCCGTCAGGAAATACAGGAAAAACAAAAGCTGACAGATGAAGAAGCTAAAAATTCAGCTGTTAATAGCAATGCGGATTTAGAAAACACCCTGACACAACAGGTTTAACGAATAAATAGAAGTCGGGCGAAACTTTATGTTTCGCCCGACTTCTATTTATTAACTTCTTATTTTGTGGTTTGAATAAATAAGCTTATCAAATCATTTAAAGCGGAATATTGTTTTTGATAGCTTTGAGATTGTTTTTCAAGAGTAAGTATCTGTTTTTTATACTCTTGAATAGATGCCTGACATTCTCTTGCAGAAACTTTAAGATTTTCCTGAACCTGTTGTGCATCCTGAAGAACACTCTTCATAGAAATTCCCAAAGCTTCCATTGTTTGCTTAATAATCTGAGCTCCTGTATGTCTTGAAACTCCGCTCGGAAGCTGAGATATAAGTTTTTTCAGCACCAAAATATTTGCCGGCATTTCAAACTGCTCGCTCATTGTTTCCACCACAGGAGATTGAACAGCTTGCGGCTCTGCAAAGAACGGATCTTTACCTGCATCGTCATCTTCATCAAAAAAACTGTTCGTTTTTACTGATTTTGCAGGTTCTGCAAATATGTCATCTGACGATGAAAAAACATCTTCATTCAGAGGATTTGTAACAGGAGCTTCTGCAAAACTATTCAGTTGTTCTTCTTGAATATCCATATTTTCTGCCTGTTTTTTCAAGGCTTCTACAATCTTTTTTCCTACACTTTCGTTATTCGGCATATTTGTTATACTCCCTCATAGGTTTACTGAAATTATTATATTTGAAACATATAAAAAATCCAATAAAATGTTATGTTTTGTAAAAATAAAAAGCATCTAAATGATGCTTTTTATTTTTAGTTTTCTACATATTCCCTTAATCGTTTGCTTCTGTTCGGATGTCTTAATTTTCTTAATGCTTTTGCTTCAATCTGTCTTATGCGTTCTCTTGTTACCCCGAACAATTGTCCGACTTCTTCCAAAGTTCTTTGGCGTCCGTCATCCATACCAAATCTGAGTCTTAATACATCGCGTTCGCGGGGAGAAAGAGTGCAGAGAACCTCTGCCAAATCTTCTCTGAGAAGTTCCGACGCAACAGTTTTAATCGGAGCATCAGCCTCTTTATCTTCAATAAAGTCTCCTAGTCTTGAATCTTCTTCCTTGCCGATTGGAGTTTCCAAAGAAAGAGGCTCCTGGGCAATTTTAACAATTTCTCTTAGTTTTGAAATAGAAACTCCCATTTCAACAGCCAATTCTTCTTCGGTCGGCTTTCTTGAAAGTTCTTGCGCCAAACGTCTTGTTACTTTCTTTAATTTGTTAATTGTTTCCACCATGTGAACCGGTATACGGATTGTCCTTGCCTGATCCGCAATAGCTCTGGTTATAGCCTGTCTAATCCACCATGTTGCATAAGTTGAGAATTTAAAACCTCTTTCATGGTCAAATTTTTCAGCAGCTCTTATTAAGCCCAAGTTACCCTCCTGAATTAAATCTAAGAAGAGCATGCCTCTGCCGACATATTTTTTAGCAATACTTACAACAAGTCTCAGGTTTGCCTGCACCAACTTTCTTTTGGCTATAGCACCGGGAGTGCCGCCCTGTATTATTTTTCTTGCAAGTTCAATTTCTTCACTGGTCGATAACAACTTTATCCGCCCGATTTCTCTAAGATATAATCTTACAGGATCTTCTACGGCAACACCTTTAGGCACATCCGTGTCTAACTCACCATCTCTTGATGAAGAGTCTGAATCCAGCATATAAAAATCATCACTTTTAATATCACTCAATTTTGAAGATGTAATAATATCTTCAATATTATCTGTCCCTAAGTCTGTTTCTATATAATCAACAGAATCATCATCTTTTTCCGAATCATAGTCGAGCAAATCCATATTTTCATCTTCGACACTAATTACTGATGAATGCGAGTTTCTTTTTTGAGTCATTATTTATCTCCAGTCCTTAATTTTATTTTATCTCTAAGCTGCATTTGAATCTTTAATGCTTCAATTTCGTCATCATTTACCTGCTTATATTTTCGGCGTAATTGTTCAGATTCTTTTTCCTGATAACATTTTTTCAGTCTTATAACATTTTCTTTAACAGCACGTTCTAACTCGTCCGGGGCAAGCCCGCTAAAGGCTTCTGAGAGTTCTACCATATCTGTCAGGATTTGTGTCAAATTATCATCCTCAATGAATTCTGTATACAAACTTTTAATCAATTCCTTAACATTATTTATTGTACAAGAGAATTTGTCAATTGTATTTTTTACAATTATTAACGTTTCATCTTGGATGATATTTTCCGGCAACAATTCATTAAGCTGTACATAATTTAACGAACTGTCATCTGCTAAAAAAACGCTCAATAAATTTTTTTGCGCTTTTATTTCAAATTGTGAAGATTTTGTTACAAGTTTTTGAGGATTTATAAAATTTTCAGTTATCTTTTCTGATTTAGCAAGTTCTTTGAGCATTGCATTTTCATCTATTTCAAGAACTGATGCGGCCATTTTTACATACTCAGACTGAATAATCTTATTATTCACATCTTTTAAAATTTCCATTACACGCTCTGCCAATTCGGCTTTTTGCTGCGGTGTTTGTACATTTTTTTTCTCTTTCAGAATATTATTTAACAAAAAATCTATAAGTAAAGGAGCTTTTCTTATATATTCTTTAAACGCTTCTCCGCCTGAAGAACGAATAAATTCATCAGGATCCTTTCCTTCCGGCTGGGAAACAACTCTGATTTCGCAGGCATATTTGCTATCAGAAGAAGATGAGATATGACTTTCATCAAATTGTTTAATATTCCCGAGAGCAGACAATGTTTCCTTTATTACATTACTACCCTTTCTTGTGGCATTTATTCCCGCAGAATCCGTATCAAAAGAAAGGTAAATTCTTCTTGATTTTGAATATCGCGATAATAATTTCACGTGCTCGGAAGTTAGAGCAGTTCCGCAAGAAGCAACGGCATTTTCAACTCCATGCGACTGTGCAGATATTACGTCAAAATAACCTTCCATTATAACAACACCGTCTTCTCTTTTTATGGCATCTTGCGCAGAATTGAGCCCGAAAAGTATTTTGCTTTTATTATATATAAGAGAGTCGGAAGAGTTCAAATATTTCGGATTTTGTCCTTCGTCAACCGCTCTTGCACCAAATGCAACATATTCACCGTTTTCATTTTGAATAGGAATTATTATACGATTTCTGAATCTGTCAATCCAATTACCTGACTTCGATTTTATAATCAATCCGGCTTTTTCCAAAATTTCATCTTTAAATTCTTTTTTTAACTCTTTATATAAAGAATCATATTTATCCGGTGCCCAGCCAAGAGTAAATTTATCCGTAATTTCATCAGAAATATCTCTGCTTCTCAGATATGTTACAGCTTTATTTGCGTCCGATGCGGATTTTAATTGCAAATTATAAAATTTAGCCGCTTTTGAGCATGCTTTTATCATTTCTTTTTTTTGATTTTTTGTTTCGGAAGAAACATTATATTTTGCGGGCATTTCTATCCCGAATTTTTCAGCAAGTTCAGCAATAACATCTTTGTATTCACGGTTCTGAATTTTTACAAGAAAACTTAAAGCATCACCGCCGGCTCCGCATGAAAAACATTTATAAATTCCTTTTGAAGGACTTACAGACATAGAGGGTTTTTTGTCATTATGAAACGGACAAAGCCCCCAATAATTTGCTCCGCTTCTCTTTAAAACGACATATTGCGATACTACATCTACTATATCCAGCCGGTCTTTTATCTGAGAAATCACATCTTCAAAAGAATTTGCCATAACTATATTGTAACACTTAAAAAATAAAGTACAAAATAAAACCGGCTTACTGCCGGTTTTATTTGATAAAATTTATTGTTCAATCCAGCTTCTTATTCTTTCTCCGGCCTCAGCTTCATCCACACCGTCGAATTCTCTTTTTAATTCTCTGAGAGCTTCTCTGATTTCCGCCCCTGATGTCGGAATTGCTGTCGGTCGTTTTTGCTGTTCCAGAAGTCCTTGCTGGAGTTGTGATTGTTTTTGGATTAAATCAGCTGCGTTAGCGCTCAAATCTTTAATTTGTTTTTCCTGGGCTTCATTCATTTCTCTCAACCGCATAAGTTCTTCTTCCTGAGCGGCTTTTGCAGCATTAATTTTTTGACTTAAAGCCTTATGTCCGAAGAACAGACCGAATGCCAGAAGTGCAATTGCAAGCCACCAGGGGTTTCCGTGTTCTGCCTTAATCGGAGCTTTAACATTCTTGTCTCCCGCCATAAACGGATCAAGTGAATCCGCAAATGCTATTGTTACATTCTCCGGATCTGCCTTAGGGCTTGCAGCATGAGCAACAAGCTCTTTTAATTCTTCCAGAGTAAGCTCTACCGGAAGTGCATCTTTTTCCAGTGTTACAGCTATTGAGATTTCTTCTAAAACACCCGGAGACATATATTCATTCGTTTGAACTTTTGTTACGCCGTATTGAGTTTCTCTTGCCGTTCTTGAATAACTTCTGTTTTGCGTAGAATCCGAACTGCCTGCGGGCAAACCGTTAGGAAGATATACGCTTACCGCATTTGTATTTTTGTTAACATCTTGAGTTTGATCTCCCAACCCTTCGGAGAAAGTTTGTTCGTTAACCGAAGCTTTTTTGGTCGGGTCGTATTCTATGGTAAATCTTTCAACAGGTGCCTGTTTAAGGAAAGTACTTACTGTTGCAACATATTTACCCTGGCCGATTAGTCTGTTTAACTGAGCCTGAACCTTTTCCTGCATATATTTGTCATTTTCTTGCAGTCTTGCAAGTATCTCAGACTGGGCGTCTATCAAACTGTTGTATACGTGTCCGTTTGTATCGGTTATTGAAATGTTTTCCGATTTTAAGCCCGAAACACTTCCTAAAAGCAGATTGGAAACTGCTTTAATTGTTCCCATATTTAAAGTTTGACCGACTGCAACCTGAAGCTGAACCGTTGCAGTTACAGGTTTTTGCATGGAAGAAAACATTGTCTGCTCCGGTATTGATATAAATACGGAAGCATTTTCAATTCCGTCTATTCTTCTGATAAGCCTTGCAAGTTCTCCATTCATTGCCCTGACTAATCTTATTCTTTTATCTTCTTTTGTGGAGGTAAAATCTCCTTTATCAAAAATTTCCAAACCTACATTTTGGTCATACAAACCGCTTTCTACAATAACCATAATTGCACGGTCTCTCTGTTCGGTTGTACATTTTCTCATTCCGGGAGTACAATCACCTTTTTTGAGCTTCAAAACAGATTTTGTTCCATCCACAGTCCTGGCGGCAACAATGTTATTTCTTGCAAGAAGCGCCTGTATTTCAAGAGCCTTGCCCAAATTATCCGTTGTAAGCAAATCCACATCTTCTTTCAGCGGTTCTTTACTTACATCGATTTGCTCATTTTTAGAACTGTTTGATGCTGCAATAGTACCGCATATAATGAATATAATTAATAAGAGAATAACGCCTCCCGCAATTGAGGCTAAAAGAATTTTATTCTCTAATAACTTTTTGAAATCCATATATCCTGCCCTATACAATTAATTATACACATATATTTATTATATGAGAAGCCTAAATTTGAATTTGCATAATTTTATCATACGCCTGAATGATTTTCCCTGTTGCAGTTGTTGCGACGTTAACAGCAAGTTCCGCTTTAGACATTGCAATCATTACGTCATGAATATCAACATTTTCCGAGCCCATCATAGCATCTTTTAATAGATTATCCGGTGCATTCATTGAAGTATTGAGGTTTTCAACAAGACCCGACATTACACTCTGGAAATCTGTTGTGGCAGGCTCTTCAATTCGATTCATTCTGGCTGAAGGAATATTGCCCCAACTATCCAGTTTTGTATGTTGTATTCTTGCTTCCAAATCATATCTCGGATAAAAACCGTTAAACATATTTCACCTCATTTTATATTGTTATCGGATTTTTTCAGAAATAATTTAAGCAATTATTCTAAAATACTCCATTTGTACTATCGTTTTAATAATCATTAAAGAAATGTCAAGATTTGCCGTTGAGTTTAGTATGAATTTACATGAAGAATGCTTGCTAAAATATTTACTTAACCCTCTGGATTTACTCCATACGACAGAGCTGTTAAAAATAAATAACAGTCTGCTTGAAAAAGGGGTATTGAAAAAAGGTTTTCTTGCAAAAAATACAAAGATTAACTATACTGGAATATAATTAATGCTTTGGGGGAGAATATTTTGAAGAATTTGGTTAAGACAAAATGGTTTATATACGGAACCTATTTGCTGCTGGTTCTGGCTTCACTTTTAATAGGTTTTGTTTTATTACAGAATAATAACACACTAAGAAATGTTATTATCTCGTTTTTTGAAGTTGCAGAGAACAGGACCTTTGATTACCGGCAATCAATACAGGTAGTTCATAAACGTCCGATTCCCAATAAAGACATAGTGGTTCTTGCCGTTGATGATGCAAGCTTAGAGTCTTTATGGGAAAAATACGGCGAATGGCCGATGCCGAGAAATATTTATGCGGATTTAATTAATCATCTTGAAAAGCAGAAACCGCAGCAGATAATATTTGACCTGATGTTTATTAAATCGATAAGAACAGCAGGAAATGCCGACAAATATCTGGCAGAGACAATGAACAAATATCCGAATGTTTATACTGCTATGAATTTTGATGACCAGCCTACGGATGTAAGACTTCCCGTAAGCTTGCCGGACAGACTTGCCGTTAACTTAGAAAATAATTCCAATGTTAAATTTGATAAATACAAATTTCTTAACTGCCGTCCGATTCTCGCACCGCTTATGAACGGAAGAGTTAATATCGGTATGACGAATGTTATGCGCAACAGCGACGGTATAATCAGAAAAATAGCTCCGTTAATGGAATATCAGAATAAATACTATCCTTATCTGACATTCAAAGCGGGTGCTGATTATCTGCTGCAAAAACCGGATAAAAATTTTGTAATAGACAGAAATTCAAATCTGGGGGTTTTTGGCACAAAAATTCCGTTAACTGATGAAGGCGAAGCTATTTTGAACTGGTACGGTCCAAGCGGGACACATACGATTGTTCCGATGTACAAAGTTATTAAAGAAATGGATGAAGGAATTGAAAGCGGATTCAACTTCAGAGATAAAATCATTATAGTCGGAACAACCGCAATGGCACTTCATGACACAAAAAGCGTTCCCGTACAGGAGGGTGTCTATCCGGGGGTTGAAGTTCATGCCACATTCTTTAATAATATGCTGGATAACAATTTTATTCATAAAACAAGTTTATTCACGGACATTCTGCTGCTTGCTGCTGTTATAATAATTGTCGGCGGAATAGTAATGCTTTCGACCTCTACAGTATTTGCATTTCTGTCGACTACACTGTTTGGTATTGCTTATTTATTTGTTTCCTACTATATTATGGAGCTTTACAATTTGTGGATTCCGGTAGTTTTGCCAATTATAGCAATAATGGCTTCTTTTGCACTGTCATTTCTGGCTAAATATTTAATGAAAGCAAGAGATTTTGAATATCAGTACAGACTTGCAACGATTGACGGTTTAACAGAACTCTATAATCACAGATATTTTCAGGATACTTTAAGAAAGCAGATTGATATTGCAAGAAGATACAATCAATCTTTTTCTTTGATAATCGTAGATATAGATTTCTTTAAGAAGTTTAATGATACATACGGGCATCAGGCAGGTGATGCGGTATTAAGACAGGTAGCACAGACATTAAAGAAAAATTCCAGAACAACAGACTATGTTTGCCGTTACGGAGGGGAAGAAATGAGTATAATTCTTCCTAATACAGGTGCAGAAGAAGCTTTAAATAATGCAAACAGAATCTGTAAAGCGGTTGCTGAAAAACCTTTCCACCTTACACCTGTTGATAGCGCAAATGTAACAATAAGTCTTGGTGTTGCCACATTCCCTGATAATGCCCAAACACCTCAGGATCTGATTGAATGGGCGGATAAAGGTTTATATTACGCAAAAGAACACGGCAGAAACCAGGTGGGTAGATATTAAAATAACATTTCTTACAACATATTGCATTTTATTCTTGTTTTATATATAATTGTTTTGTATATTAAAAATAGGAGTTAAATTATGAGAGTAAACACGATTAACGCAATTAATCAAACAAAGTATTTGAGAAAAAATGACTTAGAAAGAAATCGTACTTTGCGAAACACAAAATCATCTTCAGTTACTGTGAATCAACCTGCTTTTAAGGGTTTTAACGGAAAGATTGTAGGAGGTCTTTTAGGAGCAGGTCTTGCTGGTATTGGGCTTTTAGCAACTGTTGCAACTGGAGGTTTAGCTGCCGCAGCTCTTCTAGCTGTTACTGAAACCGGCGGAGCTGTTATTGGTGGAGCTGTTGGTGATGCGATAACAGGTAAAGATGATGATGATGATGATAAAAAGAGATAGAACTATATAAAAGAATGCCTTAAAGCATTCTTTTATGTTATTATAGGATTAACAAGGAGTATATATCGTGATTCAACCAATATCTCAACAAGTAATATTTCAAGACCGTTTTATCCCCCAAAATCACCTTTCTTGCAAAGGTCTGTCAGAGCTGCAAATTGTTAAAGGTGATAAAGAAGGTGATATAAAAAAAATGAGACGTAATTATAATATTTTGTTACTTATGTTTGCATCTCTTACTGCACTTGCTACGGGGCTAATTTTGAGAGGCAAGAATAATATATCACTTAAAACTTTCAAAACGGCGGCTGCTAATTTCGAGTCACTCAAAAATAATCCCAATATACCGACTGTTGATACCTGCAAAAGTCTTAATAAAGATTTAAAAGCCTGTTTGGAACGGTATATTAATATTGATAAGGCAGGGAGCAGCGTAATCTCTGAAATCGGAGAGAAAGAAGTAAACAATAACAGATTCTTATTGTTTGGTCCTCCGGGTACCGGAAAATCTTTTTTTGCAAAAGTTTTTGCCAAATCGACGGATGCAGAATATATGGAAATTACATTTTCTGATTGGAATTCCAGGTGGAGCGGTGAGACGGGAGAAAAAATGAGTGCCAGTTTTAAGTCAATATTAAAAACTGCTAAGCAGAACCCTGACAAAAAATATGTCGTTACTTTTAACGAAATTGATTCTCTCATTGTACCGCCGGAAAATTTGGTTGCTTCAAGCGGGTCCGGTGCCAGCGTCAAACTTGAAGAACGTTCTATTTTTCTTAATTATATAGAAATTTTAAAAGAAAAGGCTCCTAATGTAACAGTTATAGGAACTACAAATATTTCTCCGAAGAACAACGGCTTAGACAGGGCCGCACTGAGTCGTTTCCAAAATATTATAGAGATTTCGTACCCTGATAAAGATTGTTTGTATGAAGCTTTAAAAATGAATATCAGTAAAATAAAAAATAATGAAAATTTTTTGATAAACCAGGATAATGCTTTAAAAGAACTTGCTCAAAAAATGGAAAAAAGACGTTTTTCGTTCAGAAATTTAGAGCATATTACTAAGGAAGCAAAAAATATGTATTTAAATGATATAATAAAAGGGAATAATAAAGAATTTAAAATGGAGTATTTGCAAGAAGCTGAAAAAGCTCTTAAATTAGCGGACGGAGAATTAGAAAAAGTTGCTTAAAAGTTTTTCAGTTGCAAGAAAATATGGATAAAGATGTCAAAGTTATCGGTGCAGGTTTAGCAGGTTCGGAAGCCGCTTTGCAATTGTCAAAGCGGGGAATAAAGGTAAAATTATACGAAATGCGTCCGAATAAGACAACGGGTGCACATGTGACAGGCGAATGTGCGGAGTTTGTCTGCTCAAACAGTTTAGGCTCTGCCGATATTACGAATGCAAGCGGGCTTTTAAAAAAAGAAATGGAAATGCTTGGCGGGGAACTTATCAAGATCGCATACGAAAATGCGGTTCCTGCGGGGAATGCTCTGGCTATTGC
>CALUPJ010000038.1 GCA_944322555.1 Candidatus Gastranaerophilales bacterium
ATACTAACAAATTTTACCATGAAAACTAGTTATTAATCTGTTGAGAGTAAAAGACTATTACCGCATTAAAATTTTGCCTGTAAATTTAAGTGATTTATATACAACATTACGCTAAATATGCTTGAAATACAGCTATAATATCATTATCTTGTAACCTTACCGGCGCTAAGACTCTGAATCCGGTTCTAAGACGGTTCAAAATCTTATCAATAGTCTGTAGGTTATGGTAATTTTAATTTACCATAACAAAAATGCTTCGGTAATCTTTGATTACCAAAACCTGCTGCTCATATAATATTAAATGGCAGACTAAAGTCTATTCTACGATACTTCCGATTGTTTTTCTAATCTTTCAGGATATATTTTTATTTACTGCTGCGGCATTATTTTTTTTACACTTTTAATATTTGTATTTATTTTCCGGTGTTTTATATAAATTTATTGCTGGCAACCGCTGAAGCCCGTTCGGGGCGCGATTTCAGCCTTTTTAGCGTAAACTGCTGCATAAGTCCCCAATTTAATTACTTGTATTTTGGTTATTTTTCTGTTTCAATTGTGTATGTGCTGATTTCAAGGTACAGGTGAACGGGTTGGTAAAAGAACCAGCGTAATAAATATACGGACCAATTCCAGCACATGAATGATAATTAGAAGTTTTGAAAATTGCATAAGCCGATGTGATGCCCGAGCGGGTAGTGATAAGCAAAGTACCGTGTTCAGGTATCAAAAAGATTTCAAGGTACAGGTGAACGGGTTGGTAAAAGAACCAGCGTAATAAAAATACGGACCAATTCCAGCACATGCCTGATAATCAGAAGTTTTGAAAATTGCATAAGCCGATGTGATGGAATTGGTAGACGTGCCAGACTCAAAATCTGGTGTAGGCAACTACGTGCCGGTTCGACCCCGGCCATCGGCAAATAAAAAAGCCCGAATTTTCGGGCTTTTTTATCAGTTTATGTCGGCATATATATTGTATTTTAGAATTACACTAACGAATTTATATTAAATATGAGAATAAATTACATTATACCTGATTTGAGCTTTGGGGCGCAAAGAACGGTTACGAATGCAAAAACAAATTACAAACGTGACAGTCTTACGACTGCCGGCGCCTGGTTTGGTTTTGGAGTCGGACTTGATTTGTTATCAAGAAAATGCAGATTTTCAAAATCACCTTTTAAAAACTCTCTTGCGATAAACAGCATTTTGGCTGCGAGTGCCGGAGGTTATACCTGGTGGAGAGGAAAACACAATACTAGCGTGGAATAATATAGCCCCAAAACGGCTTGTCACAGTTTTCTAACAAACATATATAATTAATTTTTATTTTTTTCTGTCCTTTAATTTTTAGATATCCCGTTCCGTATGCAATTGATGAAATAAATTTATCACCGATTTTTTGTTCATATTTATCAATATGTTCTTTTTTGGAAACGAGTTTGACCTCTTTTTCATATTGGTTTTTATAGATATTTTTTAAGTATTCGGTACATGCTGTATCTTTAGCATAAACTGTTCCGGCAAAAAAAACTAAAATAAAAAAACATAATAATTTCTTCATAAAATACATAATATCACAAATTAATGTTTTTTGTGCTACACTATCTGTGTATAAAACAGTTAGGGGGGTCCACCCCAGGGGGATAAATATAAGGGATGAACGTTATCATTTCGGTCAATATTTATCCGAATAACCCAAAAGGACAGAAAGAGAAAAAATGGAAAAAAACAACGAAACATTGCATGTATTAAGACATTCATGCTCACACATCATGGCACAGGCAGTACAGAAGCTGTTTCCGCAGGCAAAGTTGGCTATAGGACCGGCTACTGATGCAGGATTTTATTATGATTTTGACTTAACTGACGGGTATGCTTTTACGAAAGACGATCTGGTCAAAATCGAAGAAGAAATGAAAAATATTATCAAACAAAATCTAACGTTTGAAAAATATGTTATCCCTGATGTAGATAAGCAGATAGCGGAGTTTAAGTCGGAAGGCGAGATTTATAAGGCAGAGTTGCTTGAAGAACACAGAAACGATAATCCGACATTATATCTTACAAAAGATAAAGATGGGAATGTGCTTTTCAATGATTTGTGCGGAGGGCCTCATATTCCGAATACATCATATATTAAAGGCAATGCTATTAAGTTGTTAAAGGTTGCGGGTGCATACTGGCGCGGTAATGAAAAAAACAAAATGCTCCAGAGAATTTATGCAACGGTTTATTGGAACAAAGAGGATTTGCAGGCATATTTGACATTTCTTGAAGAGGCGGAAAAGCGCGATCACAGAAAACTTGGTACACAACTGGATTTGTTTTCGGTAAGAGAAGAAATCGGCGGCGGTCTTGTGCTGTGGCATCCGAATTTAGCTGTTGTTCGTGAGGAGATTGAAAACTATTGGAGAACCGAACACAGAAAACGCGGTTATGTAATCGTTAATACCCCTCAGATAGCTAAGTCAAGACTCTGGGAAATTTCCGGTCACATGGATCATTACAAAGAAAATATGTTCTTTATTCAAAAAGATGAGGATTCTGACGAGCAATACGTTGTAAAACCGATGAACTGTCCTTTCCATATACTTATATATCAGGCAAACAGACATTCATATCGCTCGCTGCCTCTGAGAATGGCTGAATTAGGTACAGTTTACAGAAAAGAGAAATCCGGTGCGTTATCCGGTTTAACCCGTGTCCAGGGCTTTACGCAGGATGATGCGCATATTTTCTGTACGCCGGAACAGCTTGTCGATGAAATTAATGAAATTATTGATTTTGTGGCGGATACAATGAAAATCTTTAAAATGGATTTTGAAGTTGAACTCTCTACCCGTCCCGAAAGCTTTGTCGGTGAGCTTGAAAACTGGAACAGAGCTGAAGCAGGTTTGAAAGAAGCAATGGAAAGACGCGGTATGAAATATGATATTAATGAGGGTGACGGAGCTTTCTACGGTCCCAAAATTGATTTTAAGGTTAAAGACGCGCTCGGAAGAACCTGGCAGTGTGCAACAATTCAGCTTGATTTCAATCTGCCCGAAAGATTTGATATTAAATATCAGGATAAGGACGGCAGCATGAAAACTCCTGTAATGCTTCACAGAGTTATTTTTGGTTCAATGGAAAGATTTCACGGAATTCTTATTGAACATTATGCAGGGGCATTCCCGACCTGGCTTGCTCCGACACAGGTTGCAATTGTTCCCATTTCAAATGAAAAGCATGTTGATTTTGCTGAAAAAGTTTATAAGAAAATGCGTGATGCGGGAATAAGAGTTAAACTGGATGACAGATCAGAATCAATGAATTACAAAATCAGAGAATCATTACAGGACAAAAAGATACCTTATGTTTGTGTAGTCGGCGATAAGGAAATCGAATCCGGTTCTGTTGCCGTAAGAAAGCGCGGAGTCGGTCAAGTCGGTACTGTTGCAGTAGAAGAATTTATATCTCAAATAGAAAAAGAAATAAAAGACAGAGTATAAAGAATTTATAGAATATCCGGGCAGGCTTTGTTAAGCCTGCCCGGGCCTTTTGGGTACAGAAAATATAACGCTTTTTACATTTTGTAATAAAAAAGTCAATTTTTTCTGCACCAATATTTTTATATAAATATAGAAGTGTGTATGGAGCTAAAATGAGCATTAACCCCGTTATGCTGAATCAGGAATTTCCCGAAATTGCAAAAGATTACATTAATATCAAGAACAGTATCGACAAAGACGGTAATTCCGT
>CALUPJ010000039.1 GCA_944322555.1 Candidatus Gastranaerophilales bacterium
CCGCCAGAAATAACGGTACAGTAGCTCACAGAGCTAAAAATCTCAATTTTACGGAAGTATATCAGGGCCGCCAATATAAACTTCCCGCACTTGAAGAATTACTGGATAAATATAATTTAACTTTTGAAAATGTTGCATATATGGGTGATGACCTGCCGGATATATGCATTTTAGAAAAAGCCGGATTGGCGTGCTGCCCGGCTGATGCGGTAAAAGAAGTAAAAGAAACTTGTAATTTTATATCATCCGTACCGGGCGGACGCGGAGCTGTTAGAGAGCTTTGTGACTTTATTCTTGATGCGCAGGGCATTCCTAAAGAATATATAGTTTCTGAAGGAGCCTCAAGGTAAATATTATCCGAATAATTGTAAACTTTTCTTACAATAATATATACTTTGCTTGTTATATCCGAATAAAATCTGTATAATAGTGTAGCGATTACACTTAAGTCAGGGATATAAAATATTGAAAATCACGAAAATCAGCAACGTTCAGCCTCAAGCAAACACACTTAACTCAAATCCAAGCAAACAGAAAAATCAAAACAATCCAGCCTTTGGCTCGCTGGGCATGTCTTTACTGGGAGGCTCCGGGGCTCTTATGCAATGGATTGAAAACAAGGGATATTTTATATCTTTTCTGATTCAAGACGGTTTAGGCATGACATTACCGAGAGTCTGGACCGGTTTCCACAGAGATAAAGAAGTAACCGGCAAATATAACATGCAGGAAGGCTGGGAAGTTCTTGGCAGAGAAGCAATAACCGGCCCTTACATGGTCAGCGTTGCTCCTATTGTTTTAGCTCTCACCGGAAAATTTTGTAAATCGACCAATACAAATACCCGGCTTATAAAACGTTTCGGAGAAAGCTTAAAAAACATGATTAAATCTCCGGAGTTTGATAAATCAATACAACAAGACAGCAGTAAATTCAAAAATGAATTCTTTAAATATAATCTGAATAAGATTTACAAAGATTCCGTTCCAAATGACAAAAACGCGGACGAAACGGTAAAATATCTGCTGGAAGAATTTGAAAAATTTGACTCTAAGAATAAAAAAAACCGCGCAGAAGCTCTAAAAAATATCCAAAACAAAATAAACAGCAAAAAAACCGAAACTTCTGCCGAATTATATGAACTAAATAAGTTATATGTCGGAGAGGGTGAAACAAAACGAGCCTTTAATATGTCTGCAGTTTTAACCGCATTAAAAGACTATGGCGATGATGCTATCGGTAAAAACAAAGATTGTAAATTAATTGATGAAAAAGCTGCAGAAAATATAAAAAATAACTTTGCTACAAAGCGCCTTTTAACAAATATAACAAATCTTGTTGTCACACTTGCGGGATTATCCATAATTCCCAAATTGTATGCAAGAAGTGATGTAGCTCCGGGAGCACATACTCTTGCATATGCCAAAGAACAGCAAAAAAACAATTCCGCTCCGGCTTTTAAAGGGCGCGGTATTAACAATGAAGGAATATTCTCAAAGTTCGGGAAATTCCTAACAAAACGGGTGCCCGAAAAAGCCCAAGAATTATTGGAATATACCGGATACAATTTCTCTAAAACTACATTTGCAGGACTTTCTATATTCGGGCTTTTAGTTCCCAGAGGGAAAAGAGCCTGGGACAGAGCGCAAATTGATGAAAACGGCAAACGAGATTTAACCGAATTACATGAAATCATTTTGAGAGATACTGTTTCATCACTATCTGTTGTATTTGCAGTCCCCTGTCTGACAAAACTTATTGTAAGTCTGTATGAAGACAAAACAGGTTTTATATTGACTAACCGTGCTTCTGACGGCAAAAATTTCTTTAAAAAAGCACTGGATATTTTATGGCCATACAGTAACCTTGAAGTTCTTTCTGTTGCTGACTTAGATTCAATTTACGGCAACATTGATTCAAAAACAAAACTTCTTAATTTCTCCAAATTTGTTAATGAAAAAGGCGGAGATTTAGAAAAAATATTATCAAAATCCGAAAATGCTTCATTAATGTTTAATGAAAAATCTTTCACATTAAACTCAATAAAACACCTTTCAAAAGAAGAAAAGAACAAAAAAATCATATCGGAGTTTGAGAAATTAAATAATGCGGATGAACTCATCTCAAAACTAATGAAGGGCACCGGAGAATTAAAAAACAACCGGATTGCAAAAATGGCAAGAGGCTTGAATTCTATCCCCGGCGTTCTTTCTACAGTTCTGATTTCACCGATTATTCTCGGCATATTAATACCAAAATTAACTTACCACAATACAAGAAGAACGCACGCAAAAAGATTACAAGCCCAAAATCAAAGCACGCAGCTTAAAACCTATAACAGCTGATACTTTAGCGTCTTGTTTCGTTGTTGGCTTCCGCTGTTGTTTTTGCGCCTAATAGTCCTAAAGCAAGAGCGCCTAGAGGGCCGGCAATAGCAAGTCCTACTATTGCAGCCGCAGTACCGCATATTGCTCCTGCAATATAATCACCAGCTTTAAGATTGCCGCCTCTAAATACCGGCTGTTCCTGCGGCAAAGCATCTTCTCTGCGAATACGAACCGGACTGTTCCTGCTTTGCACAGGATAACCGAAGCCAATAGGATAAACTCTCATATTCACCTCTACAATATAATAAACACCACACTGCATGATAAAGCGAACGAAAGAATTTGTCAATATAGACATTGAATTTTGTTTGTAATAAAATTATTCTGCAAAGGCTCTTTGAGGGGAGATTTTTATGAAACTGCACAACTCTTACACAAATCAAATTGAAGAATTTAAGCCGATTGAAGAAAATAAAGTTAAGATGTATGTCTGCGGTCCTACCGTATATGATAATGCACATCTCGGACATGCAAGATGCTACATCACCTGGGATGTTCTCTACAGATATTTAAAATTTAAAGGATATGATGTAACTTATTGCAGAAATGTAACGGATGTCGATGACAAAATTCTTAAAAAAGCTGAAAATGAAGGTAAAACGCCTGAAGAAGTTTCGCAATACTGGTACAAAAAATTCAGTGAAAGTATGAAAGCTCTTAATAATTTAAAGCCGGATATTGAACCTTTTGCAACAAAGACAATCGGCGAAATGATTTCAATTAACAAGGATTTGATTGATAAGGGTTTTGCTTATGAGTCAAACGGTGATGTTTACTTTAGAGTAAAAAAATTCCCCAAATACGGTTATCTATCAAAACAGCCGATTGACCAGCTTGAAAGCGGTGCAAGAATTGAAGTCGGAGAGCAGAAAGAAGATCCGCTCGATTTTGCCTTATGGAAAAAAGATGAAAAATTCGGCTACAAATCACCCTGGGGAATCGGACGTCCCGGCTGGCACATTGAATGCTCGGCTATGAGCAGAAAGCATCTGGGAAAAACAATAGATATTCATGCCGGAGGCGCCGACTTAATATTTCCGCACCACGAGAATGAAATAGCCCAATCAGAGTGTGCAAACGGATGTAAATTTGTTAACTACTGGCTTCATAACGGATTTGTAACGATTAATAAAGAAAAAATGTCAAAATCCCTCGGCAATTTTCTTACAATTGATGATTTATTGAAAAATTATGACGCTAATACAATAAGATTTTTCATATTAACAAACCATTACAGAATGCCTGTTGAATTTTCTGATGAAGCATTACAGGCTGCGGCTAACGGTGTAAAAAGGATGCTCAATGCAAAAAGAACTCCGATAGATGAAAACCTTGATTTAACTCAATTTGAAGAATACAAAGAATTTGTAGACGCAATGGATGATGACTTAAATACATCCAGAGCTCTGGCCGTATTATTTGAACTTACTAATAAAGCAAATAAGGATGTTCCGTATGCTTATACTTTACTGCATAAACTTGCGGAAATACTGGGCTTTACTTTTGAAAAAGCAAAGCTCTCTGATGAAGAATTAAAAGAAAAATTAAAGTTCATAAGTGATGAATTGGGTGAAACATACTCCTCTATGGAAGAAATCATTGAAAAAAGGAAGCTGGCAAGAGCAGAAAAGAATTGGGATATTGCAGACAAAATCCGTATTGCTCTTGATAAATCCGGAATTGTACTGAAAGATTCCAAGGAAGGTACCGTTTGGGAACTAAAATAAAATATCTTATAATATTTATGCTGTTCGCAGTTTTATTTATCAACTGCCGGACTGCCTTTGCGGACTATAATATTGTAAGAGTCGGAATTACCGATAATAAATTTCAAAATGTTTTAAAACAGGAAGTTACGGTATACGGAACCTCTGATTGCGATATTTGTGACAAAGAAACAAGAAAAGTTATTGCAAAAGTATCCGCAAACTCTGATATAACAATTAAAAACGGAATAACAGGGCTTGATGTCATAACGGAAGGAAAAGGCGGAACCCTTCGAGATTTTGTTATTATCTGTCCGCAGGGATATCTCGGTGTAAAAGGGTTGACAAGAAAAGGTAAACCCGCATTATATCACGGCGCATTTGAAGTTGTTCAGAGCAAAGACCGGAAGGGTTTTTATTTGGTCAATCTGGTTGAAGTTCAGGAATATCTAAAAGGCGTTGTTCCGAATGAAATGCCTGTCCGCTTCGGACTTGAAGCTTTAAAAGCACAAACGGTTGCGGCAAGAAATTATGTGCTCACACCCAGAACACAAGCTTATGAAGAATTCAACGTTGTCGATAGTGTTGCGAGTCAGGTTTATTTCGGTGTAAATACAGAAGATGATCTTGCCACAAGAGCGGTAATGGAAACAGACGGAATTGTAGCTTTATACAACAATGAACCCATTCTGGCACTATACAGCTCTACAGCGGGAGGATATACCGAAAGTTATGCCTACGCGTTTTCAGATCCGCATACAAAAATGTTTCCTTCCATAAACCGTCCCTATTTAACGGCCGTTCCCGATAAATCCGAATTTGAACCCATGGAAGAAGAGGAAAAAGCAAGAGAATTTTACGGTACAAAAATACCTTCTTTTGATATAGAATCTCCTTATTACAGGTGGAAAAAAGAATGGGCCGTCGGAGAACTTGAAAACATATTAAAAACAACATTGGTTGCTCAGTCCAAAACCGGTTTTGTACATCCTGCCTTTAAACAGGGTGATGATTTAGGCAAAATCAAAGATATAAAAGTTATGCGCAGAGGAGCTTCCGGTAAAGTAATTGAACTGGAGCTTATGACTTCAAAAGGCTGCTACAGAATAGCGAAAGAACTCGTTATAAGGCGGGTTTTCCAAAAGGACGGCATCTCTCTTCCCAGTGCAAATATATTTTTTGAAAACAAAGCCGACACATACGGAAATATTACGGACATTACAATATACGGCGGCGGATACGGGCACGGAGTCGGTATGAGTCAGTATGGTGCCGGATATATGGCAACTAAACTTAACCAGCCGTATTATAATATTTTGAGACACTATTATACCGGGGTTAATCTCGGTACAATGCCCGTTACCGTATGCGGAGATGAAGTCAAACAGACATTCTGGGCTCCCATAGGCAGAGCTCAACTTGTTATAACAAATTCGACCGCAGCTAAGATTGCTGTTATGATTAACGGAAAAACAGTAGAATTCCCCGTTACAAAAACACTATTCCAAAAAGACTACAGAATAGACATTTCAAGATATATTGAAGACGGGGCCAACACAATTATTTTCTACCCGCCTACTTTAGGCAGGGCTGTGACTTTATATGTAGAATTGGTAGAGAAGTATGGAACAACGAGCTAAGGATGAAACACCAAGCGTTTTAAAAGCAGCCTGGCTTATTGCACTTGTTACAATTGCAAGCAAATTTATGGGCTTTGTTAGAGATATGGTTGTCGCAAATTTCTATGGTGCCACACTTGTATCCGATGCATATTTCTATGCGCTGCAAATCCCTTCACTTGCCATAATTATTCTGGGCGGAGTAGGCGGTCCTTTCCATAGCGCCGTCGTTGCTGTTTTTTCAAAACTGATTCCGGATTTTGACTCCAAACCGAATGAATTTGTAAACAAATTATATAATACATTTTTGACGGTTTCATTCCTGTTTTTTGCCGTATGCTCCATATTAGGATTCTTTTTCGCAGACAAAATTATGGGACTTATTATCTCTGCAGGCTCGCCTGAGCTTGTAACGCTTGCTTCTGCGCATTTTAAAATCATGTCGCCGATTATTCTTATCGGCGGAATTATAGGAATTTATTACGGGCTTTTGATTTGTCACAAGCAATATATTCTGCCCAACCTATCACCTATGGTTTTAAGCCTTGTTGTTATTCTTATAATATCTTTTGTACACAATGATAATACGGGATTGGTTTTGGCCGGAGCAACAACACTTGGCGCAATTTGCCAGCTGTTGCTTCAATTTCCCAAAATAAGACAAATAGGATACAGAATAAAACCCAATTTCAACATAGTTAACAATCCTCAATTTAAAAATATATGTGAACTCTTATTTCCGGCAATATTAAGTTCCACAATCGGACAAATCAGTATATATATAGATATGTTTTTTGCCTCCACTCTCAAAGAAGGCGCCTGGACCTCCGTCGTTTTTGCAAACAGAATTTTCCAGTTTCCGGTAGGAATTCTGGTAACCGCATTTCTGGTTCCTCTTTTCCCGATATTCTCAAGGCTTGCCGGAGAAGGAAATTCTGAATCTATAAAAACTTATTTCAATAAAGGTGTCGGTGTTTTGTTCTTTGCAGGACTTCCGATGATAATCCTGATTTTACTGTTAGCACAGGACGGAATTTCACTTATCTTTGAACGCGGGGCATTTAATGCCGATGCTGTTATTATGGTTTCCGAAGCTTTGTGTTTCCTGTCTTTTTCCATACTTCCTTATGTTTTTAGAGATTCTATAACGAGAGTGTACTATGCTTTTAATGACTCGAAAACTCCTTTCATAATTGCGATGTCATCTATCGCTTTAAAAGCGGTTTTGAATTGGCTTTTGATACTTAAACTGGATATGGGTATCGCCGGAATTACTCTTTCAACATCGTTTGTCACACTATTTAATGCCGTATTTTTAGGTTTGTTTATATATAAAAAGATAAAACTTGATTATAAAACATTGTTCATAAACCTCGCCAAAATGCTTGCTGCAGGCGGAATAACTTTCGTAATTTGCGGATTTATCGGATTTGAATTTGACAGAATCCGCCTTCCCAAATATATATTTGAAACTGCAAAAATAATCATTATTATGTCATGTTGTCTCGGAATATATACATTCCTTAACCTGATATTTAAGATGGACTATGCAAAAGAACTTGTAAACAGAATAAAAAGATAAGAATTGATTACATTTGAATTTATGCTAAAATAACATTATGGAAATTGATTATAATTTATTAATGCTAACAGCAAAAGAAGCTTCCAAAATGTCTTACTCTCCGTTTTCAAAATTTGCGGTGGGAGCGGCTGTATTGGCTAAGAGCGGGAAAGTATACAGCGGATGCAATATTGAAAATTCGTCATTCGGAATGACAGTATGCGCGGAAAGATGTGCGATATTTAAAGCTGTATCTGAAGGAGAAAAAGAAATCCTTGCGGTCGCAATTTATTCACCTAACGAAGAGGATTGTTATCCCTGCGGAGCTTGCAGACAGGTTATGTACGAATTTCAGGGAGATGAAGAAATTAATATAATCACGGAAAAAGAAGGAAAAGCTATTGTCAGAAAAATGAGAGATTTTCTTCCTTTCGGTTTTAAAATCGGTTCCGGTGTATAAAGGTAATAATTTGTATATTATTGAACTTTTTATAAAATGGCTTAATAAAAATAAAAGAGGAGACAGCGCAAATCCCGAAGGTATATTTAAAGAATCTTTTACCGAAACGGAAGAAGAAATGTGCGAGCATAATTTCATGCCCGTAGACAGTACAGGTGATGTTTTGGCTTGTACAAAATGCGGATTTGTAGTAAAAAGGGATAAAGGTTATAAATAATAATTTTTAATATTTTTATTCTAACTAGAAGGAAAATCAATATATGACAAAATTTTTAGATTTTATATCATCAAAAACTTTTAGAAATGTAATGTGTTTTATTCTGTTTACATTTCTTATGACCGTTACAATATCTTCTCAAAACTTTTTCTTCCAAAAAGTTATAGAAAACGGTATAAGCAAGAAGGATATTGTTGCACAGAAAGATATTAAAGTTATTGATACAAAAAAAACAGAACAGCACAGAAAAGAAGTCGCACAAAATGTAGAACCCATTTTGACACAGGCTGAAGATGAATTTATTAATGTCAGTCTTTTAACTTTACAGAATTCAGTAAAAAAAATAAGAGAAAAGTCTGCCTCCGATGAAGTTAAAGAAGCGGAATTAAGTGTTTTATTTGATGAATCAGGCAAAAAAGGACTAGTCGAATTTTTGCTAAAATCTAGCGATGATGACTTGCAATCCGTATTTGATAAATCTAAAATAACATTGTCATCAGTTCTAAATGTTGGTATTTCCTCAAAAGATTTTGATAACAATAACGTAACCGCTATTATAAAAAGAAACCTGCCGCATAATGTTCCAAGATATCAGGGCACATTAATTGCAGGTATTTTGAATCAGGTAATAGTACCAAATCTTGTTGTGGATGAATTTGCAACAGAAATTGCCAAAAAGAATGCCCAAAATGCGGTAAAACCGTACGAAGTAGTGTTCAAAAAAGGCCAAAAAATAGTATTTGAGGGGGAACCTGTTACTAAACTAAAAAGGGACGCACTACGCGCCGCGGGTTATAACGTACTTGAGGTTAATTACGGCGGAATTCTCGGTATGTATATTCTGATAGCTTTCTTTACATTTGTATTCCTGCAGTATGAACGCAACTTTGAAAAACAATATTTCAACGCAAAATATATGACTATAATGTCTTCTTTTACATTAATAGTTGCATTCATATCAGTATTACTTCCCACGGGATTTTCACCGTATATAATTCCAATCCCTGCTTATACAATACTGCTGTCCATATTTACAACCCCGAGAAATGCCTTTTTTGCATCAACTATTCTGTTGGCGCTAATCTCAATAGGAATGCATTGGAATATTGAGGTTGTAGTTTCTTTTATGTTGTTAAATACTGTTGTAATGACAGCTGTATCAAAACTGAAATTTTCAAAGCGTTCCGATTTATTAATAACGAGTTCAAAAATATCTCTTGCAGGCGTTTTGATTGTCGGCGGAATTTATTTCCTTGAAAAATATATGATGGATATTGATAATCTTTTAATATTCAAAGATTTAGGTTATATTGTAATAAATTGTTTTGTAATAAGCGGTATTCTTCTGCTCGGTGTTCTGCCTATTATAGAAAATCTTTATCGTGTCATGACACCATACGGACTTGCTGAACTTGCTGATCATAATCAACCTCTTTTAAAGAAGCTTATGCAGGATGCTCCGGGAACTTTTAATCACAGCTTAACGGTTTCGCATCTTTGCGAGAATGCGGCGGAAGCGATTGGCGCCAACCCTGTTCTTGCAAGAGTGGGTGCTATGTACCATGATATCGGGAAGCTGCTGCGGCCGATGTTTTTCGTTGAAAACCAATCGTTCTACGGTATTGAAAATCCGCATAAAGCTTGTACTCCGAGATTCAGTAAGATGCTCATTACCGCTCACCCCAAAGACGGGCTGGAACTTGCAAAAGATGCACACCTGCCTCAGGTGGTAAACAATTTTATATCCCAGCACCACGGAACGAGTTTGGTAAGTTATTTTTACAATGAAGCTTTGAAAGAAGAAGGTGCGGACAATGTAAAAGAAGAACAATTCCGTTATCCCGGTCCTAAGCCTAATACAAAAGAAACTGCAATTTTGATGCTTGCAGATGCAATAGAATCCGCCGTACGTGCTGCAAAAAACCCTTCTAATGAAGAAATTGACGCTATTATTAACAAGATTGTAAAAGAGCGTCTGAATGACGGGCAGCTCTCTGATGCTCCGTTGACATTAAAGGATTTAAAAACAATTGCCGAAACATTCTCAAGAATGCTGCGAGGTATGCACCATAAAAGAATCAAATACCACAATGATTTGGTTCAGGAACTTGATAAAAATAATATGCTTAATCATGATATAATTCAAACCTCTTTAGATAAAGATATGGAAGCAAAAGTTAAGGAATTAGAAAACAAAAAGAATGACAACAGTTAATGTTTTTACGGAAAATATTTTTAACTCCTGGAAGCCTGATGAAAAAGATATAATAAATAAAACTAAAAAAATGCTGGAATATTATATTTCCGCTTTAAAAGACAAAAGCTGTCTGTACGGTAAGCAATATAGCTCAGTTACTCTGGATATTGTGCTGTGTGATTCAAATAAAACTCACGAATACAACAAAGAATACAGAGGAAAAGATTATCCGGCCGATATCATAACTTTTGCAATATTTGCCGATGACGAAAACAGTTTTATTTTTGATGGTGATATAAACCTGGGAGAGATAGTAATAGCACTGGATAAAGTAATTGAAGGTGATAATCGGGACATCAGTCATTCCAAAAATAAAGAACAGGAATTGTTTTTTTTAATAAGCCATGGCTTGATGCATCTTTTGGGATTTGACCACCAAACCGAAGAAGAATACAATTTTGTTATGGATGAACAGCGAAAAGCTTTGGGGAGTATCGATTATGACAAAATTTAAATCGCAAGGATTTAGTAATACTTTCAAAAATGCCCGAAAAGGTTTTCGGCTGGTTCTAAAGAGTGAAATGAATATCCGTATTCACGTTGCCGCTGCGACCCTGGTCGTCTTTGCAGCCTTACTTTTAAAATTCACGGCTATGGAATTTTGTATTCTTCTCTTTGTAATCGGACTTGTTATTGTAGCGGAAATGCTTAATACAGCAATTGAATTTACACTTGATTCTATATATCATAACAAATATTCCCGTATGGTCGGTATGGCAAAAGATATATCGGCAGGGGCCGTGATGTTTGCCACTGTTATAAGCGTCCTTATAGGAGTCATTCTATTCGGGAGCAAGCTATTTATCAGTTAGAGACTCTTTAACGGAGTTTTGCTTTAAAAATGTTATCATCTGCTCTTTGGAATATACTTTTCGGTATAATGTTTCCTCCGGCCAACGTTCAAGCCTATATCCTTTACTTAATAAGACTTGTTCTGTAAATAACCTTACGGCTCTGCCATTACCGTTAACAAAAGGATGAATTTTTATCAAATCAAAAAATATGTTAGCCCCCAAAGTAAATGCATCCTGTGTATCATAATTATTATTGATATACTGGCCTAAATAGTTTAAATCATTCACAACATCTTTACTTTCTGAATAATCATTAACAGTATTTTTTGTATCCTTCTTTATATTAAAGATTTTTTTTATTATCTCGTCTGTCTCCGGAGTTCGTAATATACCGGCCAATTGACTTTCTCCTTTTATATCATTAAGAATAATTTTATGAAGTTCAATTAAATCTTCCGGCTTCGGTTTTCTGGTCTTTACGGTATTTATGTAATCATAAGCTTTAAGCATATTATCTACTGCCGTTTTTTGTTTATCACTTGTACTAACGCAGGTTCTGCTTATCCACAATTTATCAATTATGCTCTTATCAATTTGTTCTTCTTTTAAAGAATTTAAATATATTTTTTCCGTAACATTCCGTGGAACTTTAGTATTATTATACAATTCGTTAAATTCTTGCTTGTAAAGAGTTTTCTCTATGGGATTTTGCGAACTCTTCCCGATTTCTTCCAAAAATCTTTTGTTAGAAGGCTGCAATATATTAAATAAGGTGTACATGCGTTTTTTAGTAGGATAAAAGATTTCTTTATCAAACAAGCCCTCTAAAGCAGGCACTATCGTTTTTGCTTGATCTCCATATTCCATGATTTTGTCCAGTACAGCATTTATAATTTCCGGAAATTCAACTTTTGGTTGATGCGGAGCCTCTAATATTTTTTCAAACACCGGCTTTATATCGTTGAAATCGGAGGTATTAAGCTGCTTTATTGCCCTTATCCTCAACTGCTCCTTATTTTTATAATTCAAAGCATCCTCAATCGTTTGTGCTAAATCTATTACCTCTTTGTAATATTTTATAAAATCTTCATATCTTTTAGGAAGCTCCTTTGTACCCCAAAAATTTCCTATCCTATTATACAAAACTTTCATCTTATCTATATTGCTGTCATATCCGGCTATTCTTCCGGCATAAATGCTTTTTGCAATAATATGCCGCATTGCATCTTCCCACCGGGCTTTTTCCGGTTCAGAAAGATTATTTAGATGCTCTCGCTGCATAATAAAATCACACAATATCGGATACAAACTATCACACCCTTGATATTTAGAAAAATCTACCGACTCGCCATGTACAGGAATATTAACCTCCGGTGTTACCGGATCAATTAAATTTATTTTCTTTGCTTTTGTATCTATTAATATGTTATTAGGAGATATAATATCAAATTGAAAATTTGGCTCTTTGCAAAATTTTCTTATTTGATTATATGCATTTTTATATGATGTCACCGGAAAATCTTTTAATTGCTCATAAAGTTTTAATAACTTGAGAGTTTCTTTTCTGCTGACAAAAATATTCCTGAGCGGCGGGAAATCATTAATTTGAATTCTTTCCGCATAATTCTCAACACCAAGACTTTTGCCGTTTTTCTTCTTGACAATATCGATTTTCCCCGGAATACACAAAACAACTTCTTCTAATCGGTTAACCCAATTTTTCACAGGTTTTACAAAAGTTTTCTCTAAATCTTCTTTTCTAAAACTGTTTTTATAAACTCTGATTACATAATTCTTTAACCCTTCAAAATTATATCCTTTTTTTGATAACCCTTCTCCCAAAAAATTTGCATTACTATCTATAGATTTAATAATCATATCTCTCAGCGGTATACCGCCGAGTTTATTTTTATAAGCTTTCCAAAAAGTGTCACTTTTACCTTGAAAAGGCATATTGATATGTTCATTTATATTTACACCTAAAAATGAACCTAATAGCATATAATAACTCCTTTACATATATTAAACACATAAAAAAATAATTTGCTACTTTAGCAAATTATTTTTTTAGGATTTTTTATAATAAAGCGGAGTTTATTTTATGTATATTAATCAAAAAAAGCCTGTTTTATTTAAACAAAATCCTGTTAAAGTTTCTGTTATACTTCCGATATATAATCAGGAAAAATATCTTCAGCACGCCTTAAACTCTCTCCGCAATCAAACCCTTAAAGAAAGTGAATTTATCTGTGTAAATGACGGCTCCAAAGACAATTCTCTCAATATTTTAAAAAATTACTCTAGCAAAGATAGCCGTATAAAAATAATTAATCAAAATAATCAGGGAACCGGACAAGCCAGAAATAACGGATTAAAGGCTGCAACAGGTGAATATATAGCCTTTCTGGATCCAGACGATACACTTGAGCCGGATGCATTAGAAACTTTATATAAAAAATCAAAAAAACAAAATTGTGATATGCTTGTCTTTAATTTCAAAAGAGTGAATGAAAAAGGCGAAACACTAAGCTGTTTTAATCTCAAAAAAAGACTACAAAGATTTTACAATATCCAAGAAGACACAAATTTTCACTGGCGTGATATTAAATCAAGAATATTAGGCGGGCTGTACCCGGTTGCCTGGAATAAATTTTATAAACACGAGCTTATAAAAAAATATAATCTGCATTTTGCAAACAGTAATCTAGCGGAAGATAATGTATTTGTTTTTGGGGCATCTCTTGCGGCTAAAAATATAGGGTACTCTGATAAATGTTTATACAACTATTATATTCATCCAAAATCCGCACTTCGCTCACGTTCCGATAAGAATTTTTGCATTTTCAAATCTATTGATTCTGTAAAAAAAATGATAAATAAATTAGGATTAAAAAATGAACTAAAAAAAGAATTTGATGGTTATATTCTGCGATTTTTGTCATACCACATGAAACAAATTGCATCTATTCCAAAATTTCTTGAAGTTTGTAAAAAGAAATTATCACCTTTACAAAACAAAAAGCTAAATGAACGTTATATAGCAAACTCAATGATTTTACCTATATTAGAAGGACTAATTGCCAAAAGAAAATAATTTTATGTTTCACTATAAACCGACATTAAATTATTAAATATCCATAGCACTCTTCCCGATTATTCGGTGTATTGGAAAGTTCACAGCTTCCCGATACCTTACGGGTCAGGCTACGCCGTCGCCAGGTTCTGAAGTTTTACCAATAAGGTTGCCCTGTAGTTCTATATACTTTTTGTTCTTACATCAATGTCAACCGACCAAAAATCTACGTGCGGGGGTAAATATAACTACCCAACGGATAGGCTTACCATTGAGGAACACCTGTAGTTTTTTTAATCTTGGCTGCTTACCTGTGTGTTCCGACCAAATGTCTACGTGCGGGGGTAAATATAACTACCCAACGGGTAG
>CALUPJ010000040.1 GCA_944322555.1 Candidatus Gastranaerophilales bacterium
TATTGCAAAATTATCTTGAAATAGTATAATTTAGTAGAATAGTGTATTACACAATAATGAAGAGGATAAAAAACATGAGTACATTAGAAAAAGTAAAAAAAGTTGTAGTTGACCAATTAAGCTGCGACGAAGCATTGGTAACTCCGGAAGCTAGCTTTACAGCTGATTTAGGTGCTGACTCTTTAGACACAGTTGAATTAGTTATGGCTTTTGAAGAAGAATTCGGATGCGAAATTCCTGATGAAGAAGCTGAAAAAATTCAAACAGTTCAAGATGCAGTTAACTACATCGATGCACACTCATAGTAAAGTTTAAATCTATATTAGGAGGGTGAGGATTATTTATATTTTCGCCCTCTTATTTATATGTATAATTTTAAGGAAAAGGATAATATGACAAAACGTAGAGTTGTAATAACAGGGTTGGGAGCCGTTACTCCGTGCGGTATCGGAGTTAAGAAATTTTGGGAGTCTATGCTCAACGGAAAAAGCGGGGTTTCTTTAATTGAATCAATTGATACGGAAAAACACACCGTTAAGATTGCCGGTGAAATAAAAGATAAAGATTTTAATCCCGAAGATTATATAGAACCGAAAGATGCAAAAAGAATGGACAGATTTACCCAGTTTGCAATGGCTGCAGCTGATGAAGCAATTGCAGATGCCAAGCTTGATGAAGCCGGTATTGATCCTTATAGAATCGGTGTTCTGGTAAGTTCCGCAGCAGGCGGTTTCAAAACTTTTGAAAAAAACCATATTGCAATGATTGAAAAAGGACCGACTAAAGGTTCTCCTTTCACTGTACCTATGCTTATTGTGGACATGGCTTCCGGTCGTGTTTCAATGAAACACGGATACAAAGGTGTTAATAAAGCTGTAGTTTCTGCTTGTGCAACGGGTTCACACTCTATAGGAGATGCATTCAGAACTATTCAATATGGCGACGCAGATGTTATGGTTGCAGGTGGCTGCGAAGCTACAATCACTACGCTGGGTATCGGTGCATTTACTGCCGCAAGAACACTGTCAAAAAGAAATGATGAGCCCGAAAAGGCTTCAAGACCTTATGACAAAGACAGAGACGGATTTGTAATGGGTGAAGGAGCCGGAGTGCTTGTTCTTGAAGAATATGAACTCGCTAAAAAACGCGGTGCTCATATTTATGCCGAAATCGTAGGATACGGACAATCCGCCGATGCCTATGATATGGTTGCTCCGGATCCGGATGGAAACGGTGCAATAAAATCAATGGAACTTGCACTTGCTGATGCAGGATTAAAACCGGAAGATATTGATTACATTAATCCGCACGGTACAAGCACCGGCTTGGGTGATATTGCTGAATCACAAGCAATTGCTAAAATTTTTGGCGACAAAGAAAAGAACCCTAATTTAGTTGTAAGCTCTACTAAGAGTATGCACGGGCATATGCTCGGCGCAACCGGTGCTGTCGAAGGTATAGTTTGTGTCAAAGCTATTACCGATGGAAAAGTTCCGCCTACAATTAATCTTGATAATCAGGATGAGCATGTTGCAAATCTTGACTATGTACCGCATAAAGCACGTGATAAAAAGGTTCGTGCAGCATTGTCAAATTCATTCGGATTTGGCGGACATAACGCAACTTTAATATTTAAAGAAGTATAATATTGATTGGATTGATTGCGGAGCCTTATAAGGCTCCGCTTTTTATTTATTATTTAGTTAAAATATAGAGGTATACCATGTCTGACAGAGTTGTAGAAGTATATGCGGGAGCCTATGCAAGCGGCAAATCCGAAACCGCAATAAACAGGGCAAGACAATATACAATCCTGCATAAACCTGTTACGCTTGTGGATTTAGATACCGTAGAACCTGCATACACGCTCCGCCCGATTGCCCGAGAACTTCAAAATACCGGAATTAATGTTATAACACAGCCTGATAATTTCGGATTAGGAGAGGCCGCAAGCTACGTAACTCCTGCGCAGATAAATTGTCTTGCACAAAGCGGAGATATCATAATTGACGTAGGTTACGGTGCAGGCGGATTAGATATTTTGGATATTCTTAACAATATTGACAAGGAACAAAATCTTAAAATTTATCTTGTCGTCAATACCGCTAAATTTGAAACTTCTACCGTTGAAAATATAATCGAATACGTAACTTTTGCGGAAGGTATTGAAAAAAGAGAATGGAAAAAATTTACGGGTATGATTTCTAATACTCATTTCGGTGATGAAACGACAAAAGAAGATGTGATTAAAGGCTATAACAAATTAAAACAAGCTTCTTTGCAATTAAATATTCCCGTTCGTGCAATCGGAATTGATGAAAAACTCGGAAAAGATTTCGATTTAACATATGACGGAATTGAAATCTGGACATACAAACGCTTGATGCCAAAAGCTTTCTGGTAACTTATTCTTTTAAAGCACCGCTCATTGGATTATTAATTAAGTATTTCTGCCCTGTAATAAAAATCAAAATTACAGGTACGGAACATATACAGGAACATGCCATAAGCTCTCCCCAGAGCGTGATTTCCCTGAAAGAGCCTTTAAAGACCGTAAGTCCTACGGCAAGAGTACGCATATTTTCGGTATTAGTTACTATAAGAGGCCACATAAAACTATTCCAGCTTGTAACAAAAGTAAAAATACTTAAGACTGCAAGAGCAGGCAAAGCACATGGAAGTGCAACTTTATAAAAAGTCTGAAAACAATTACATCCGTCCAGTCTTGAGGCCTCTTCCAATTCTTTTGAAAACCCCAGAAAATACTGCCTCATGAGAAATACGCCAAATCCTCCGAAAATTCCCGGAACAATCAATGCCTGATAAGAATTTATCCAACCCATTTTACTCATAAGATAAAATAAAGGAACAATATTTACCTGCGGAGGAACTATCATACTCAGGATTATAATAAAAAATAAAACTTCTCTTCCGCGAAACTCAAATCTTGCAAATCCATAGCCAGCAAGAGCCGAAACAAAAACCTGTCCGAGTGTGGTTACAGAAGCTACTATAAGACTGTTTAAGAAATATCTCATAACAGGAATAGAATGAAACACGTTTTTGTATGCAAATAATGATAAATTTATATTTTTATAATCGATAAAAATATTTTCGTTACCGCTCAGAGAAATCAAAAACATTAACATAAATGGAACGAGCATAGAAAGTGCCGTTAATATAAGAATCAAATACAAAAAAAATTTTTTCATAGAAATATTTTATAACATTATTACCGGTAAATGAAGAAAATTTAATAAATTTATCCGCCATATGGCGGATAAATTGTAAATTTTTATAAAATTCGTATATACTCTTACTTTTTATTATTTATACATATGGTACAATCATACTTAAGATATGAAAACATGTGGTGTGAATGATATAAGTTTTAATGCTCGGCTTAGATTCGGAAAATCCGTTTCCAGGCAAAATTTGCTAAAACGCAGCTATAATTTTTGCTATAGTGCCGGAAAAGAAACCGTAATATGCGCAAAACGTTCGCTTATGCTGGTTACATGTCTGCCTTTTATAATCTCGAAAATAAATTCTATAAAACATAATATTAAGTTACCATCCTAAGAAAAAAAGAAAGGAAATTGTATGAAAGTTAATGCTATTAGTGTAACAACATTTGGTAAAAAAGCACAAATGGTAAAAAAAGCAGCTGCAGGCTTAATGGCAGCAACAGGTGCAGGAGTTGCAGCTGATACCTTTGTTAAGGGTTTATCAAAACCTTCTAAAAATGTTGAAGAAAATGTCATAAGAGGCAACGATGAAGGCTGGAACCCTTGTGACACTATATGTGATGAATTATGCGGAGTTCCGGAAGCCCAAAGAGAAGATTCTAATTGCAATTGTGATTGTGACTAAGGACTAAGATGATATTACCTGTATCAGGAAATATAAATTATAACAGGGGGCAGAGCTTTAAAGGCTGTGTCCCCTTTATCAGAACTAAGAAAAATTTTAGCATTAATACGGAATATAAAAGTATTGATGTACATTCTGCCGACTATATTAAATATGTATACAGACTGGTCAAAGGCTGGTGTAAACAGACTTGTGAAGTAAATGTAGAAACCGAAAGACTTCAGGATATTGTAAAAGATAAAGAACCTTGCATCTTTATTATGAACCATACAAGAGATCAAATTAAAGATATAAATGCAGCCAAATTTTTCAACAACCTGCTTTATAGGGAATATATTTATCACAATATGGCAGAAACTTGTCCGCGAAGTAAAGTAATGGCAAGTAAAAATTATGTCAGCCATGCCGGAGACGGCGGAGAGAGGCTACGCTGGCTGGGCGTCGTACCGGTAAGCACATCTTTAAAAACTAAAACCAGAAAGAGCGAAAACGCTAATACACTTAAAGAATTGACAAATCAGTTTGCAAATAATGAAATTAATCTGTTTCTTTTTCCGGAAGGGGCTTTTGCTGCGTTTACTTTTTTACCTCTAAAATACAAATTTCAGGCAGGTGCCGCATATATAATAAGAAATACACTGGAAACCAAAGATAAGGTTAAAGTTGTTCCTTTATGTTTTGCTCATAAAAATGATATTTCAGCTATTCACATTGGAAAAGCTCTGTACATATCAAGACAAAATGAAAATTATTATGCTTCACGCGGAAACGCCGATTCTAAATATTTTAATAAAGATTTAGCAAAAATATACAAAGACAGCGACAAAATTTTATTAACAGATTCAGGCAAAGCTTTAAAATATGAAAATGTTATACCTTATATTTCAGGTGTTTTAATGCGTAATATGGAATGCTGCACAAAAGAAGCCAAACAAGATTTAAAACAGAGTAAATCGGGAGTATTTATATTATGATAAATCCTGTTGCTCTAAAATATAAGTTTTTATATAACTCTCTAATATATTTAAATAAGAATAATAAAAAAACAAAACAATATCAGGAAGAAGGATTCAGAATTTTATCGTCAAAAGTAGACAGGCTGCCTTCCCAAATAGCTTTCAGACCAAAATTTATTAAACAGTCAAGCTGCATAAAAATATTTGACAAATTATATTTATTTATTTCAAAAGCTAACTTAAAAAAACCAATAGAAGAACGTTTTGATGCATTATTTCATGAAATAGGACACTGGCTCCATTTTCAGAATATGCCCAAGCTTGAAGAAAGAAAGAAAATATGGGAACAAGCAGATATTGACAAGATTAAAAATGATGTTTCAGATTATGCCGTTACTGCAGATGACGGAAAAGAGTTCGTTGCAGAGGTTTTTAAAGGTCTGGTCAAAGGAAAAATCTATGATGATTATATAATGACACTTTATAAAAAGTTTAACGGGCCGGCAGTGAAAAAATAGAACTTAAATATTCTGTGCCGCAATTGCTTTATAAAAACTTATATAATCTATCATACAGTCAAATTCGCTTGCATACACCATTTTGTTTACTGAAAGCAAATTCTCTTCCATTTGATTTAAATCCAGCTTCGCAATCGTACCTTCCGCATATTTGCATTTTGAAAGTTCAAAATCCTGCTGCTCAAGTTCTTGTATCTTCTTTTGTTTTGCAAGCTTTTCTTTGTCCATATTGACTGATACGAGAGAGTCATTCACTTCCTGCATAGATGTCAAATTAGTTTTTTCATAATTTTTTAGACTTTTCTCATAAGCAAGCTTTTTAGCCTTTAAATTAGCTCTGAGTTTTCCGCCCATAAACAGAGGTTGAATGATTCCGCCGCCAAAACCCCATAACATATTGGAAGTCGTAAACAAGCTGCCTAAATTCGTTGAGTTAAATAACAATAAGCCGCCAAGGTTCAAGGAAGGAAGCATTTCTTTTCTTGCAACCCTCACGTCTATTCCGGCTTTTTCAAGCATTTTTTCTGCCTTAATATAATCCGGACGTTTCATAATTACATCAGAGCTCACAAACTCGGGTATTTTTCCGGAAAATGCAAGTTCACTGTAATCTATTCTTTTATATTCTTCAATATTATTAGGACTATCGCCCGTCAATACTGCAAGCTGATGCAGCAGTTTAGTTCTTTCTTTTTTCAAATCAGTTAAGTCCGTAACACCGGAAATATAAGATTGATTTGCCTTTACCAAATCAGAAGTCGATACAATACCTTCCGCATTACTGATTGACATTATTTCGAAAATCTCTTTTCTCAACTTTACAATATCTTCCTGCAAGTCAATCATAGCATCCAGTTTAACTATATTTATATATACACTTCCGACAGATGATGCAATTGAAATATACGCAGCCTGCTCATCAAGAATAGAGGACTCGTACAATTTTCTGATTGCAGTTGTCTTGTTATGATTTTTCCCGAATAAGTCAAGCTCGTAACTTGCTATAATCGGCAGTAAAAAACTTCCGGCTTCATGGTCCATCATACCGCCGTAACCGGGCATAAATCCCGCTTGCAATTGAGGGAGTTCTCCGGCTCTTTGCATAGTAACATTTTGATAATATTCGTCAATCGTCAATGTTGCCATTTTTAAATCTTTATTATTTTCTACAGCTTTAATAATATAATCATTTAAATATTCGTCATTAAATTGTGCCCACCACGCCAAATTAATATAATCATATTTATTTTTGGCAGGTTTAATTTTTTCTTCTTTTTTCTTTTTCTTTTTATCAATATTTTGTTCCGCACCTGCGCTCAAAACAGTTTTGCCCGATGCAAAAACGGGTACCGTATAACTCATCCCCAAAGAAAGTAATATAGCCAGTGATAATAACTTTTTCATTTCTATTCTCCACAAGTACTTGATTTTTTCTAATAAGAATGATACCATAAGTATGTTGCATTTGCAACATGTTGTAAAATAAACATACACCAAGCAGGGGATTGACAAATTTGCAAAATCATTTTACGAATACAATTTTCTATCAAATAGAATTAACAGCCAAATATTGTAAACTTCTCGGACAGCAGGTATTTGAAAAATTGAATGTCGGAATTTCACCTGAAGAATTTTCGGTATTGGATACGCTTTCCTGCAATCCGTATCTCTGTCAAAGAGACCTTGCCAAATTAATTTTGAAAGACAGAGCTAATACGGGTAAACTGCTCGACGGGCTGGAAAAGAAAGGGTTTGTAACCAGAAAACTTTCAATCAAAAATAATCGTCCGGTTAAGATTGTCGAAATTACCGACAGCGGAAGAGAAAAAATAGAAAATGCAACAGAGAAAATACGACCGAATTTTCTTTTAATTCAGGAAAAAATAAAAAACAGCGATATCGCACGGATTGGCGATTTGTTAAAAGATTTGAGAAAGATTTTAAGCGAGTCATTGGAAATACAGATATAAAGGTGAATTTATGAGTGAAGAGAATAAAATGGAAGAAAATACAAGAAAATTGCCCGTTAAAAAGAGATATATTTTTATGTTTCTGGCATTAATTGCTATAATTATTGCAGGATATTTTATATACGAATATTTAGGATACCAATCTACCGACGATGCTTACGTGGAAACTACAACTGTTTCCGTTTCGCCTAAAGTTTCGGGACAAATAGTAAAAGTATTGGTAGAGGATAACCAGCCGGTTAAAGCAGGGCAGGTGGTCGCTGTAATTGATAAAATTGATTATCAGGTCAAACTTGACCAGGCAACGGCTGCTTATGAAAGAGCTTTATTAAATCAGGAAAATGCTCATGCGGATTTAAATGCGGCAAATTCAGAAATTGAACTTGCAAAAAAAGATGTTGAAAGATATGAAAATCTTTATAAAGCAGGTGCCGTTTCCAAACAGACATTAGACCGTGCAAGAACCAATCTGGAAAGCAAACAGGCAAAACAAACCTCCGCGGAGCAATCAATATTTTCCGAAAATCCGGAAAAAAATGCAAAAGTTGCGGATGCAGATTTAAATGTTCTTAAGGCCCAGAAAAAAGCTGCCGAATTGGCTCTGCAATATACGGATATTCTTGCACCGATTGATGGTACGGTTTCCAATAAAAAGGTAGAAGTCGGTATGATGGTTCAGCCCGGGAGTCCTTTGTTTGTTATAGTTCCGCATGACGTTTGGGTCGTTGCCAATTATAAAGAAACACAGCTTACGCATATGAAGCCGGGCATGGATGTAGATATAAAAATAGATACTTATCCCGACAAAGTTTTTAAGGGTAAAGTTGACAGTATACAAAGGAGCTCAGGTGCTAAAGCAAGCCTATTCCCGCCTGAGAATGCTGTGGGTTCATTTGTTAAAATTGTACAGAGAATTCCGGTTAAAATTGTATTCACGGAAAAAATCGATCCGAATGAGTACTCAATAATTCCGGGAATGTCAGTTGTACCAAAAGTAAGAATTAGAGATTTTAAAAGTTAATTTTTCAGTATTACGACTCTGTTTTCGGTTCGGTCGGTCATATTCTCCTTCCGAACCTTCTTTTTATTGTTTTAAATGCAAATAATTTTTACCGAGTTTTGAATTTGCAATATTGATTATTTTTTGAGCTAAATTTACATACACTCTTCGAGAAAAATGGTCTATGCAGGCTGTATAATCATCATCTCCGTTTATTAAACCGGTAAGTTCAATAAAATCAACTTTCCCGCTAAAATGTTTACGAACTGCCGCATTAAGAATTTTATGACGTTCTGCCATATTTTCATATCCCGCTTGTGTTTTTTTTGTAGAGATTTCGCTTCCCAAAATCAACACCAGACTACATTTTAAGTTATCCAGAATATAGTTTAGATTTTGGATAACCAAATCAACGGGAGGATTACCGCCAAAAATGTATTCCTCTTTGAAAGCATGTAACATCGGCAGATTTTGCTCCCTTGCTTCCGGCGGAATAGGCGCAAGTATCTTCTCCCAGTTGTTTTCATCAGTAATATCACAATCCGCATAACCGAACATTACATAACTTCCATCAGATTTATTTATGTAAATTCCGCTGTGAGTTACCGTTAAAAGGCTCAAAAATATAACATTGTATTTCGAATCAAAAAAGCCGGTTTTAAATTCATCCGCACTCGGAAACGGAAACCGTTTTGTAAGTTCAATAATTTTATTTTTAGGTAACTTGTGTGTCTGTTCAATAAAAGCCGTATGCGTATGCGCTAAAATATAAATAAGCTGTTTATTCCAGTAAGGAAATTCCGTATCAATATTACATTCCGCATCAATATAACTTAGTGCGGAATACAAATCACACGGGCCTTTGAATAGGATATTTACATTCTCGGTTTTTTGCGGTTTTTTTTCTGTTACTTCAAGATTTTCAACAACCGTTATCCAGTCAACAGGCTTTGTAAGATTGGAAGAGACATCTCCTATTATCCTCAATTCCGGCTTACCGAGCAAAGAGTATACAAATTGTTCAATCCCCATATCCATAATACGACAGGAAAACAAAAAATGTATAAGTTTATGGTTTTTCAATACATAAAACCCGCAAATACCGTAATTTCCAAACTTATCTTCCGCAATTATATAAGCGGCTTCATTATTCCTGATTGTATCTTCCGCATTTTCATCCCGAAATTTGGTAAAATTAAGCTGATTTGTCCTTTGGATAAGCTTTTTTATGCGTTCAATATGATTGAGACAATCTTTTTTAATACATATTTTGACATCACTTGAGCGCAAAAAATTTTCATTTGAAACAGATTCGGATTTCGCACGACTTTTTTTCTCAAGAATTTTATATTGTTTTAACCTTGTATACTCAAAATCATAATCATTTACAAGATATAATTCTTCAATCATTTTGGCAGCAGTCGCAGCAGTCATAATTCCCGGACAATAATATTTAACTTCATTGAGGTTAAATCGGTTATCATCAATAAAAATAACATTTTCATTTCTGAGATTCATAGATTTAATGATATTTTTTACGCGCTCTCCCTTAGGAGACCAATCAATCGAAGGAAAAACAAATAATTCCCAAATATCTTTGTAACCTCTTTCTAAAAATTTACTTTTTACATCGCTATAGTAATTTTTAGAACAAATAGAGTTCATAATACCTTTGAGGGTAAGTTCTTTAATGAATTCAACAACTTCCGGCTTAAATTCAACATCCCCTTCGCTAATATTCCCGCGCCAGAAGGTTTCATCCATATCCCAGATAATCAATTTTGCTTTTGTTATATCATAATCTTTTTTCATTGCGCCTGTAATTGAAGAGCAGACATTGTACAAACGGAACTGTCCTGCAGATATTTATTCCAAACTTTAACGACGGGATTATTTTGTACAGCAGCTACACTTGATGTATCAACATTATCCTGTGAATATTTTTGAACAACGGCATAAGCCTGCATAACTGACACGATTTCATCAATCTGTGCTCTGCTGAGTTTACAGGTAACACAGGAATCTATTCCGCTGAATTGAATTTTCTCCCGGTAAACACATCTGTCACCGTCCCAGCCGAGAATTTGTTTTTGTGATGTAACATTCATATTTTCGGTATTAATTGTTCCGCTTTCAGAATATGCGGAACAGTTTTTCAGTGCATTCATAAACCTTGCATCATCTGCAAGAACAATTAATGCTGTAACAACAAGTGTAATTATAAAAACAAAATATTTTTTCATAAATTATTTGTTCAATGCTGCTTTTAATCTTGCGAGCGACCTTGCCAGCGCCGCTTGGGCTCTCTGAGCATCTACTTTTGCAGTCTGATCTGCTAATCTTGCTTCTGCTCTTTCTTTAGCGGCTTTTGCTCTGGTTACGTCAATTTCGCATCCGTCTTCGCAGACATCCGTAAGTATTGTTGCGATATTATCTTTAAATTGAAATATTCCGCCCATTGTAGCAAAATATTTATATTTATCATCAATTTTGACTTTTGTAACACCGATATCAAGAGCCGTAGTAAGCGGGATATGGTCTTTTAAAATACCCATTTGTCCGCTTTTAGTCTGAATAACAAGCTCATCAACATCACTTTCAAATACAATTCTCTCATGTGTTATTATTTTTAATTTCATTCTGAACCTCTTAAGATGTTGAAGAGTTTAGAATCTTCTAACTCTTCAACTCCTAAACTTATTGCAATGTTTTTGCTTTTTCAACAGCTTCTTCAATAGTTCCGACCATATAGAAAGCTTGTTCCGGCAAATCATCATGTTTACCTTCAATAATTTCCTTGAAGCCTCTTATAGTATCTTCCAGTTTTACATATTTACCCGGAATGCCGGAGAACTGTTCTGCAACAAAGAAAGGCTGCGACAAGAATCTCTGAATTTTTCTTGCTCTGTTTACAGTTTCTTTATCTTCATCCGACAATTCATCCATACCCAGAATTGCGATAATATCTTGAAGTTCTTTGTATTTTTGAAGAATTTCAAGCACTTTTCTCGTAACTTCGTAATGTTCTTCGCCGATAATGTTCGGATCCAGTACTCTTGAATTTGAAGCAAGAGGATCAACAGCCGGATAAATACCCAGAGATGCTATCTGTCTGGAAAGAACGGTTGATGCATCCAAATGAGAGAATGTTGTAGCAGGAGCCGGATCGGTTAAGTCATCCGCAGGTACGTAAATAGCCTGAACCGACGTAATAGAACCGTCTTTAGTAGATGTGATACGTTCTTGCAATTCACCCATTTCAGTACCCAGAGTCGGCTGATAACCTACTGCGGAAGGCATACGGCCTAACAGCGCCGACACTTCGGAACCGGCTTGAGTAAATCTGAAAATGTTATCAATAAATAACAATACGTCTTGTTTTGAGAAATCTCTGAAATATTCTGCTGCGGTAAGAGCAGAAAGACCTACTCTCATTCTGGCTCCCGGCGGTTCGTTCATCTGACCGTATATAAGTGCAACTTTATCAATAACCCCTGATTCCTTCATTTCGTTCCAGAGGTCGTTCCCTTCACGGGTTCTTTCACCGACTCCGCCAAAAACCGAAACACCTGAGTGTTCCGATGCAATGTTATGGATTAACTCCATAATCAAAACCGTTTTACCAACCCCTGCACCGCCAAACAGACCTATTTTTCCGCCTTTTTGATATGGCTGAATTAAGTCAATTGCTTTAATACCGGTTTCTAAAATTTCAATATCGGTATTTTGATCAATAAGACTTGGTGATTCTCTGTGAATGGGGAGATAATCATTTGTTTCAATCGGCCCCATTTTATCAACAGGTTCGCCGATTACGTTAAGTATTCTTCCCAAAATCGGTTTACCTACAGGAACTTTTATAGGTTCTCCCGTATTAACAACCTTCATTCCTCTTTTCAAACCGTCGGTTGAGGACATTGCAACTGTTCTTACTCTGTTAGAGCCAAGCATTTGCTGGACTTCCGCAACAGTGCAGGAACCGCCGTCATTATAAATCTTTAATGCCGTATAGATTTCGGGAAGTTCTCCCTGTGCAAATTCCACGTCTATAACCGGCCCGATAATCTGGGTTATAAGTCCTTCATTCTTATTTAACGTTTCCATTAATCTCACCTCATCTCTCTTCCTTGAGTTAATTATATAATACAATCATTTAATTTACAATGAGGTAAAAATATTATTTGCTTTACAAGCAATGAGCAATATATTAAGAGATTTGGTTAAATATCACAAGGGACCTTGTTCTTTTTGAGCAACTCCATAATCGGTTCAAGAAATTTTTCTTCATCATCGCCTTGTGTTCTTAAAGAATAATAGGAAATCTCTGCTAATTCCTTGCAAATAGCACTTATAGGATTTTTTCTGAGTTTTGCATTGATTGCAGAGCGGGCAGCGTTATACCTGAGCTCGTTAATTTCATTGAATGAGTATTTATCAAGCAGAGCTTCAACTTCATCCAGCGCGGCAGGATTATACATAATACCCTTATATAAAGCAGGGATTGAATATTCCAGCCCGCCGCCGACACAGTCGTGGTTTCTTATTTCTATAAAATTTCGGAGTCTTACTTCCGGGAAATACAGGTTTGCATGCAGCTGCCAGTCCTCAATAGTTGCTTCAAAACCCTCATGTCCTTTTTCCATAAACTGTTTAAACGTAAGCCTTCCGTTAAGATTAACCGTATGCCCCTGCCGGTTTATGAAAATCATCGGTGTATCAAGAAGCAAATTTACGTAGTCCTTAAAACACATATCATTTTGCAGTTTTGTAGCAAAACCGCAGCGTTCGTTATCCGTATTCAGCCAGGCAAGAGCCCTGAAGGACTTGTATCCCGTATCGACACCGCCTCTGTATTTGGAATTTGCATACATTGCGGTTGCAAAAGGCATCATGTAGTTTGCAATCCGAAATTTTTTCATGGCATCTTCCTCAGATTTATAATCTATTCCGATTTGAATCCCCGCTGTCTCACGCATCATTACATCGGAAAGTATTCCCCATAAATAATTTGCCATAAGAGCGTATCTGCGCTTGGGAAGAAGCTTTATATTTTTATATGTTGTAACCGGAGAGACACCTTTGTTAAGAAGTTTAATGCCGAACTTGTCTAAAACCGGCAATAATACGGAATCGATTTCCTCAATACGCTTTTTCAAATCCCGTATAAATTCCTGCGGCTCAATACTTAATTCTATCTGGCATCCGGGTTCAAGTGTTATTGTATCGTGAAATTTCTTTAAGCCTATTATGTTAATATCGTCAAGAATATAATCCCAATTATCAAGTTTTGCAACTTCTCTCAAAACTTCGCATATTCCATATTCTCCTCCATATGGTGCGGTTTCACCGGTAACTTTTATTACGGGAATACGTTCATATTCCATACCGATTTTCTTTGTTGTTTTACAGCCCAAAATGAACTCTTCCAAAAGCTGGTTGTATTCCAAATGTTCAGTAGGTTTTGTCTCACAATAACTCACAATTTTCTCCTTATCTTATTATATCCCAAACACAACACATATAATTGTATGAAAATCGGAAAGTTTTAACATTTCCCTGTTTGTACTATTATTAATACCATGGTGGATTATTTACAAAGAGCAAAGTTTTTCAGAACAAAAAAACGCCTCGGGCAGAATTTCTTAATTAATTCCGATGTAATATCAGATATTATTGATTACGCAAATCTTACAAAGGATGATACGGTTCTTGAGATAGGCCCGGGAGCGGGATTTGTCACGGAGCAGCTTGTAAAATATGCGGGAAAGGTTATTGCTGTAGAACTTGACGAAGAAGCCGTTAAAGAACTTGAAAAACTGGAATGCAAGAATCTCAAGATTATTCACGATGATATTCTAAAAACAGATATATCTTCTCTGACCGATAAGAATTTAAAAGTCATTGCAAATATTCCTTACTATATTACTTCTCCCATTATTGCACATCTTCTGGGGGAGATTGACGATTTGGCCAACAAAAACAGAAATAAAATTACTGACATCATTCTTATGGTTCAGGAAGAAGTTGCCAGAAGAATTATTGCAACAGAAAAAAGTCCGGCAAAGCAATACGGGCTGTTAACAATACTCTCGCAGTTCTGGGCGGAGTGCAGTATTATAAGGTTTGTCGGGCGCAAGTCTTTCTATCCGGCACCTAAAGTAAATTCCGCTCTGGTTTCTATGAAAGTCAGAAAAGAGCCTTTGTTAAAGCTGAGTGATTATACTTTTTTCAG
>CALUPJ010000041.1 GCA_944322555.1 Candidatus Gastranaerophilales bacterium
ATACATGAAGTTTTTTTTGACGGGAAAATTGACTTTTTTAAAAAACATGTTTACAAAACTTTACATTATAAGGATGCAAAAAAATATTTTTTCCGAAAACTCTTTAAAATCAAGTGTTTTGTATTAAAGATGTAACGATTTGTAACAAAAACAGCTTTTACCCTAAAGTTTTTCGAAAAAATGCCGTTAACATAACTGTAAGCAAAAAGAAAACAAAATCGTGTATAAAGGAGGGTTAGTAGTTAGCCAATATCCTCCGGCTGTTGATTAAGAGGTATGTAATGGACGAACATGAAGCACTAATTGAATACTCGGAAATGACATCTTTTGATTTTAATTCAAAAGAATTCCAGGAGGTCAAAAGGGATTATTTGAAATGCAGAGATGTTGTATCAAACTTTGCATGGCTTATTTCAAACTTTATAAGCAGATTTAAGCTTGCAAGGAATTATTAAGGAGTTAAAAAAATGAATAAAAAAGACTACGAAAATAAGTGTTTTTCGCCAAATTGGCTTGAAGTCGATTTGAGCGAAGCAGAAAATCCGGTAAAAAAGGAGGAACGCCTAGAGAGCAAACGACGTAAAGACTTAAACACATTATTAAAAGAACTTGATGAAATCAAACAAAGTATTGAGAAAGCTGCGGAAAAGCAGCACAGATTGGCAAATCTTATGAGTTTTTATACCGGTGAACTAGTGCACTAAGGACTTATGAGTGTCAAGAAATTGTTGAACAAAAAGGCGGTAGTTATGAGATACCGCCTTTTTAGTATTTAAATTCAGGGAGTGTTTAGCATTTTCCCTGCAAATTTCGGATAACGACAGATATTAGTATATAACCTTCAAATCATTATCAAATATAGAGCCGGAACAACCGAGACCCGTAGTAACAACATCTTCATTGCAGGCATAGTTGCCGACCATAGATGTATATGTTCCGGTGTCACCTTGCATCTGAAATTCATTAGGACTTCTCGGGTGCAGCCAGCCAAACGTTCCGCTGCCGTATGGAGTCAATTTCCCGTTTCTGTCCATTTCAAATGCAAATATATCTCTGCCGACTACATTCGGAGCGGTTCTTATGCCGTTTATGTCAACAAGCATGTCTGCAAATCTGCCAATATACGAGCCTCTGCGGTTATAATTACGCGCATAGCCTAAATCTCCGATAAGTATGGTTATATTATTTGAAAATGTAAAATCGTAAAAATCACCCAGCTGGTCAACAAAATTATTGCCATTATAGAATTCCGGCGTCGGACGGAATCTGTTAAAGGAAAAAACATTTTCATCAAAAGAACAGCCGGTAACATATTCCGAGAGACTTTCCAAATAATCAACTATATCGCCGCCTATTCTGTCTAAATCGGTTATTGCTCTGTCCATCATAATTTTTTGGTGCGCATTCTCAATAGTTGAAACAACTTTCGCAAGTGTAGGGCCGGCTTGCGCATTACCGGTGCTTTTTACCAGAGCGGGTGTTGTCAGAGCCGCAATAACACCTATTATACCCATTGTAATAAGTACTTCTGATAATGTAAACCCAAATTTTTTCATATTAACAACTCTCCTTATTTGTTTATATAGTAGCATATACTTTCGGGCTTGTAAATTTTTATTATTGTAAAATTAATTGTTTGGATTTGCTGTCAAAATGTTTTTTCAAAAAAGACGGACGGTGGTATTTGCATAAACCGTACTTATCAATAGCATCCAGATGCTCTTTGGTAAGATATCCCGCGTTTTTTGCCCAATTATACATCGGATATTCTTCATGCAGTCTTTGCATATATCTGTCACGGGTAACTTTTGCAAGAATACTCGCCGCTGCGATTGAAGCCGATTTTGAATCCCCTTTTATTACAAATTGCTGCGGATAGGAAAAATCTTTTATAAGTTTATTACCGTCCACGAGTACAAGTGTATCAAAATTGTTAACAACACTTTCGCAGGCAAGTTTCATCGCTTTTAGAGAAGAATTGAGTATATTAATTTTTTCTATCTCTTCTACTTCTACGCAAACAATTTTATTTAAGGTGTTATTTTTTATGACATCATATATAGATTCTCTTTTCTTTGGGGAGAGTTTTTTTGAATCGTTGAGAATTTCCAGATCTTTAATAAGCCCGCCGGTAATTTTTTCAAATCTTACCGCGGCCGCAAATACACCGCCTGCGGCAGGTCCTCTCCCGGCTTCATCGGTGCCTGTAATATTTTTATTAAAACTTTTGTCAAATTCGAATAAATATTGTGATGTCATAGCTTTAAATATTGAGGCGGAGCCGGAAACGAAATTTTGTTCGGAAGTTTCTCTTCTGTCCGCCGACGGTTTGTTTACGTGCGTAGCATTGCGTTACACGTCCGGACTTGGTATCGGATTTTGAGGGTGACCGGTTGTAATGCTTTATATCGTGTTTTGTCCGATGTCACCCGACAGTTTGTTTACGTGCGTAGCACCTAACCGATAACCGGAGCCGTAAATGTTCTGGCTGCAAGGTCTTTGTCAAGCATTAGCAAAGCTTTTTTGTCTTCACCTATTAATCTCAATGTAGCTAAAACTCCGCCGACCGTGGCTTCTTCTTCAACCTGTTCGTTTATATACCAGTCTAAAAGATGCATTGCAGCTCTGTCTTTAACCTCTTCCGCCACATCCATTAAACTGTTTATTCTTGAAGTTACAAACTCTTCATGACGCAAAACATGTTCAAAAACCTCAAGCGGCGTACTGCCTTCAACAACAGGTTTGTCAATTGCGCGTAAATCAATTTTTCCGCCTCTGTCGTTCAGGTAATTAACCATACCCATAGCATGGGCATGTTCCTCCTGCACCTGTACGTCAAACCAGTTTACAAATCCCTGAAGATTGAGCTCCTGAAAGTATACTTTCATCGCAAGATAAAGATATTCAGAATAAAATTCCTTGTTTATCTGGTCATTAAAAGCTTCTTGTAATCGTTCGTTAATCATATTAAACCTCCTCTTTATGCGATTATTTTAGCATAAATTATGCTAAAATAATTGCATGTTTAAATATTTCTTAATAATTTTTATACTGATTTTTTTATGGTCATTTCTAATAGAGCCTAATTTGTTAGTAATAAAAGAATACAAAGACAAAGAACTCGGCAATATAAAAATAGTTTTTGTGAGTGATTTTCATATTGCAAAGAATGAAAAACGGCGGCTTGAAAGAATTGTAAACGTAATTAACGCACAGGAACCGGATTTGGTTCTGTCCGGCGGAGATTTTATCAAGGGTCACAGCGGAAAAAATACACTTCCGATAGAAGAGCAGGCTGAAATCTTGAAAAAGCTTAAAGCCCCGATGATAACGGTTCTTGGTAACCACGACAGGTGGTATGATGGTGAGCGGGTAAGGAGTGTATTGGAAAAAAGCGGTATAACTGTATTGGAGAATTCAAACATAAAATTCGGCAATCTTTACATTGCCGGTGTTGAAGATTTGCAGACAGGTTTTCCTGATATTAAGAAGGCTTTGGAAGGTACAAAAAGTCCGTGTATACTTCTAAGCCACAGTCCGGATATATATTACGACCTTGGTGCCGAAATAAATACGGGGGTAAATATAGGGGTAAATAGAGGGGCAAACAAGGAAGGAAACTTTGATGTACAGGAAGAAAAAGTTGAACTAATCCTTGCAGGGCATGTGCACGGAGGACAGATTTGTATTCCGTTTTTCGGTGCCGTTATTGTACCTTCGAAATACGGAGTAAAATTTGCTAAAGGTTTAATTCATGAAACCGGTAATAAAATGTTTATTACAAAAGGACTTGGAACAAGCATTTTGCCTTTGAGATTTTGTTCGGTGCCGGAAATTGTAGTAATAAACTAGTTATTTGCCTATACAGAAGTGTTCAAAGATATTATCTAAAATGTTATCCGTAATTAATTCGCCTGTAAGTTCGTCCAGTGCAAGAAGTGCTGATTTTACGTCAATAGATATTAAGTCCTGAAGCTCATTAATTTTAGAAGCCAATAAAGCCTGTTCCAATGCGGCACGGGCTTTTTTCAGACAGGCTTGCTGCCGCGTATTTGTTACAAAATCAAGATTTTCCGGCTCGATATCACAGATTGTTTTTGTCAAAATTTCTTTCAGTTCTTCAATACCTTCACCCTTTAGTGCGGAAATTTTCACTCCCGTGTCGGTTTGAGCAAGGTCGGATTTGTTTGCGATAATTATATGTTTCTTGTTTTCCAGAAGCTTAAGAACTTCTTTATCTTCATCATCCAGTCCTTTGGATGCGTCATATACAAATAACACCAAATCTGCTTCATCAAGTGATTGTTTGGAATATTCAATTCCGATTTTTTCAACAGCGGAAGCTTCATTTTCATCTCTTATACCGGCCGTATCAATGAGTGTTACGGGAATTCCCAAATCAAGAGTCTCTCGTAAGACATCTCTTGTTGTTCCGGCAATATCGGTTACAATAGCCCTGTCCAGACTTAAAAGCGCGTTGAACAGTGATGATTTGCCTACATTGGGTTTACCTATAATCGTTACGGAAGCTCCCTGGCGGAATATATTGGAAGTATCGGCTCCTGCCAGAACAGTATTTATCCGGGATATTATATCTTCAAACCTTTCTGTTAAATACTCATATTCCGGTTCTTTAACGTCTTCGGGGAAATCAATACCGGCCGTAATCCCGGAAAGAACCTCAAAGATATTGTTTCTGATATCGTCTATTCTGTTTTTTAAAACCCCTGAAAGATTTTTCATTGAAACTTTTGCAAAATCACCCGTTTTTGCATGAATAATGTCCGCAACAGCTTCTGCCTGTGATAAATCCATTCTTTTATTAAGAAAAGCCCGTTTCGTAAACTCGCCTTTTTCCGCCATTCTTGCACCGTTTTTAAGTACAAGATTAAGGATATTTTTTACAACATTTACTCCGCCGTGACATTGAATTTCAATTACGTTTTCTCCGGTATAACTGTTCGGAGCAAAGAAAGGCAGTACGACGACTTCATCTATCTTTGTGTTTCCGTCTTTAATCCAGCCGCGGTTAAATTTTCTCGGTTCAAATACTGGATTTGAAAAAATTTTTTCCGCTATATCAAAAGCCTTTTCGCCGGATATTCTAATAATACCGACTCCGCCTGCTCCCATAGGAGTTGCGGGTGCTGCTATTGTGTCAAATTCTTCCGAAATATTCATAAATTCATTGTAACCCAAAAACATTCATCATATAATAACTGTATGAAAATAAAAGATTTAATTTCAGTAACGGGCGCAAAAGTTTTAAAAGAGACAGATAATGAGCTTGACGTAAATATTTCTACGGATACGCGTACAATAAAGCCGGGGGATTTCTATCTGCCGTTAAAAGGTGCAAATTTTGATGGTGAAAAGTTTATTCCGCAGGCATTGGAAAAGGGGGCTTCCGGCGCTTTTTGCACGGGGAGCTGCGGTACGCTGCAAGTTAACGATACATTGGAAGCATATTTAAAACTCGCAAATTACAGGCGCAATAAGCTTGATTTTAAAGTTATTGCAATTACGGGAAGTTCGGGTAAAACTACTACAAAGGAGCTTGTAGCGGCTGTATTGAGTCAGAATTTCAAAACTTTTAAAACACCTCTGAATCATAACAATGAAATCGGCTTTTGCCAGACTGTTTTTGAAGCTCCCGATGATACGGAAGTTCTGGTTTTGGAAATGGGAATGAGAGGGCCGGGTGAAATAGAACTTCTGTCCAAATACTCGGAACCTGATATTACAATTATATCTAATGTCGGAACGGCACATATAGGACGTTTAGGCTCAAGAGAAAATATTGCACGTGCTAAATGCGAGATAGTCAAATATCAGAGGGGAAATGTTTTTATTGCACATAATGATGATTTGATAAAGAAAACCGTTCAATTTGACGGCGAAAAAATCTATTATTCAATAAAAGATGTAAAAATTCTTGAAAAAACGGCTTATAAGTCTGTATTTGAGTATTTGGGGAATACATATGAACTTAATACCGGCGGCGATTACAATATTGAAAATGCTTTAAGTGCAATAAATACCGGATTTAAACTCGGAATGACCGTTGATGAAATCCGCACGGGACTCAAAAAATACTCTCCGATAGAAAAACGCTGGGAAACAGTGAATGCCGGAGGCTACAGCATAATTAACGACAGCTATAACGCTAACCCCGAGTCTATGCGGGCTTTTATAGATACTATTTTAGAGTTATATAATAATTATGTAATTATTCTTGGAGATATGGGTGAACTTGGTGCAGACGAAGA
>CALUPJ010000042.1 GCA_944322555.1 Candidatus Gastranaerophilales bacterium
CAATCTTATCACAACAATGCACGGCATTGTATAACAGCTTGCTTGCAATGCAGGTCCCGACCCCTCCTTCAACACAGGATTATACAACAATCGAATACTCCGGTACCGATGGTGCTACAACATTTACGCTCGGTGCAGTAAAACCGTCAGGTGATGCTTACAATGTAGAAATTGAAACTATACAGACAGGCGATTCTATAGATGCGACTTATGGTTCTTATACAGTATCCAGCGAAAATCCTACTATGTGGGTAGCACAAACAGAAACAACTGTTTTACAAGGAACAGGCAATTATAATACCGGTAGCGGAACAGCTCCGACAGGTGATAGTCCATACATGAAAAAAGCTGTAAATGCAGAATTAAAAGACGGTGATACCGTATATGCTTTAGAAGGTGATAAATTTGTACAAAAAGCATACGACTCCAAAACAATGGCAGATGCAGAACTTTATATTTATTCAACAGATGGTCAATATGATCCTTCAAATGACAAGACTATTGGTGAAGAAATAAAAGAAACTGTTGCAAAAACTGTTACTGATCCTACAGCATATTACGTAATTAATGATAATGGTGAGTATGAACGTACAACTGTAGAAGATTTTGATTACGACGAAACGACACAAACATACTCCTTTAAGAGCGGTGTAATTTATTATGAAAAGGGAGCCGACGGAGAAGAAGGCTATACAGAAGTAGATAATCCTGAAAAAGGAAGAGATACGGTTGGCGGAAAACCCTGTTATAAATTTAGTGAAGCACAAGAATTGTATCCTGAAATGTCCTGGGGAAGATATGAAGCTGCAATTATTAATAAATTCGGTCAAAATTCCGATTCAAAATATAACCTGACAAAAGATGATTTTCTGGTTTATTTCGATAATAGTACCGGACGCCCTACTCCATATTTTGTATTGGCAACGGATGTAGCAACCGGTAATTTTGTAACTTCATATGCATATACGGCTAACGGTTCATATACTGTTTCTGATGCAAAAGATGGCTGTAAATTAGAATTTGATGCACAGGGCCGTATTACAAAAATCAGTATTCCTACGTATAATAATGACGGTTCTATCAAGTCATATACCGAAGTTGAATTAAAAGCAACGCAGGTTACGGATGACGCTGCATATCAGGATGCATATAATCAGTATGAATATGACCAGTACTTGTACGACAAGTCACAACAAGAAATCAATGCCAAGACAGAAATAATTCAGCAGGAAGACAGAAACCTGGAATTAAAACTTCAAAGACTTGATAACGAAAGAACACAGATTACAACAGAAATCGAAGCGCTTGAAAAAGTTATCAATGATAATATTGAAAGTTCTTACAAAACATTCTCTGGCTAACCCTCCCTATCCGGGATTTTATACAGTCGAAAATGATCGAGAGCCCCGAAGAGGGGCTCTCGAATTTTATTTAACATTATTTATGTAATTAAAAATGAACTATATTGCTGCTGCATTTGGGCAATAAGCAGGTCCATAGAGGAGAATTTAGCTTCCAGTCTTGCTCTGTACTTTTCAATATCCCGATTTGCTTTAACGATTTTTCTGTCAAGTTCCTGAACTTCTCGTCTGTAGGAGTCTTCCGTTACGGCAAAATAGCCTGATACGGATTGCAGAGCAGATTCTATGAGTGTTTCTACTTTTGTAAATACACCGGTATTGCTGGTGCCGCCGATAATCAAGTCTTTGACGGCATCCTGGTCTGCATCGTATGCTTCAAAGAATTTATCTTTATTAAATGTTAAAGCGATAATGCTTTCCGTTGTCGTAGAGATGTTATTGGCACTTGCTGAGTCTACAGAGATACCGATTGCATCAAGGTTTCTGAAAACAGTGGTTCCCAAATCAGAACTTGTCATAAGGTTGCGAAGCTGGTTTCTTATCAGTTTCAGTGTTGTTTCACTATGCAAATCACCTTCCTGCGAAATAGCTTCGTCCACATTTGTCATAAGTTCGTTATAAGAGTCAACTACATCGGAAATTGCATTAGCCAATGTTTCTTTGTCTCTTTCTACTGTTAGAGTGACAGCAGAGCCTTCTGTCAAGCCTTTCAGGTTGATAGTAAGGCCTTTTATTCTTGAAATATCACTTGTAATTGTATTAGAAGTTGATGTATATGTTGTGCCGTTTATTGAAATTTTTGCATTTTCGCCTATTTCTTGCGTATCAACATTCATTCTGGTAACATCAACCGAACCGTCGGCTGCCCATTCGGAACTTGTAAAGCCCATAATATCTGTAAAGTTGCTTGTTCCGGCTTCAATATTTATGAGTGCGGAGCCTGTTGTGCGTGATTTTATAACAAATTTACCTTGAATATTATCCCAGTATGCGGTTGCATTAGCTTCATCATTGGAGTTAATCTGGGAAATTATATCCGAGAGTCTTGTTGTATCGGTAATAGTAAACACTGCATCTCCGATAGTAAATGTACCTTCTGTTATCTGTCCGTTTCTGAACAAGCCGGCTTCAGTAACCAGTGAGTCTGCATTAACGCGGTATAATTCTCTCGCACTGACTACATTGCCATTTTCATCTTTTGCAATGCCGGTTATAGCAGCGAAGTTACTTGTATCGGTAGTTGAGCCGACTTCCACCTGATTGCCGTCTTTAGAGTATATAGTGAGATAACCGTTTTCAAATTTCAAATCCAAATCGGAGAAAGCGGTTGCAAGTCTTGCTTTCAAATCGTCGAAGGTTTCTTCGGAATTAATTTGTATAGTAGCTTTTTCGCCGTCTCTGTATATAGACAGGGAACCATCGGAAATGTTAAGCAAGCCCATTTTGGTGGAGCCGTCAGCGTAATTTGCGACAGAGAGAGTCTTTTCTTCTATTGATGTTGTGGTAGCTTTAACTGTGTCGCCACTTGAGACATACCCGCCTAAATCGTTATGATAAACAAGCCCGATAGAAGCCGGCAGATTGGAAGTTGTGCCGTCTGTATTAATAGTGAATGTATCATAACCGCTTTGAATCATAACTTGGCCGTCTGATAACGTAGCTTCCAGCCCAAGGTTTTGGAACTTCTCCATAAGAGAACCGATTGTCTCATCCGCTGTAATTTTTATAATGCTTGTTACACCGTTTACCGTAACTGACAGGTCGCCTTCGGAAATTAACAGTCCGTTATCAAATTCACTCAAAAGGGTATCTTCGGTTGCGGCAGAGTATACGGTTACTATTTCCGAAGTTTGTTCCAATCCTGTATATTCTTTTGTTTCTGAGGTGCCGTTTGTGAATAATTGTTCTACTACATTTGATGCATTTGTAATACTGTTTGATTTTGCGACATAAGAGTTGCCTTTGCCGATTACTGACAATGTTGAGCCGTTAGGGCCTTCAACAAGGCTTGTTTCAAATCCGAAGCTCTTAAGCGTATCCATAAGAGAACCGATTGTTTCGTCAGAAGAGATTAGAGCTGTATACTTAACTCCGTTGTTATATATATAATATTCGCCTGTGCTTACACCGAGCTCGGAGAGCAGAGTACTTCTTGTAGCGGAGACATTTATTGTAGAAGTTTCAACGACTTCTATTGTATCACTTTGATACGTATTTGTTGTTATCCAGTCGGCAGGTTCTATGCCTAATAAATCCAGAATATTTGAAGCTTTGTCTGTACCTGTATAGTTTTGCAGTGTACTATTGCCGGTATTTTTAATTACAAGCTGTCCGTTTCCGTTTACGAGAGACTCAAAACCATAAAGAGCGAGTTTATCCATTAATGTCCCGACTGTATCATCTGCGGAGAGTGATATATTAGTTTGTACACCGTCTTTTATTACGGTGATATTTCCGTCAACATAAGTACCTTCATTAATATCGGCAAGTTTTGTGTCCTCCGTAATAGCTCTGATTTCGTCTGTAGGAATATCTAAACCGTTTGAGGTGTATATATTCACGAAATCCCATTCAGCAAACAGGGTAGATACTATATTGGAATTTTGTCCGGCAAGAGCGGAGGTTGCAAGATAAGTGTTATTATATGCTCCGACGGAAATTGAACCGTCTTCTGCAATATCGGCTACCAAACCGTATTTTGCCATAACAGCCATAAAATCATTAACAGTCATATCGGCGGTAATTGTTTCCGTATTTCTTACACCGTTTGAATATACATAATAAGTACCTTCTGTTATACCGAGCTTGTTGCCTGCTGCGTCTTGCAAATCACTCAACAGCGTGGAGCCCGTAACAACATTATTGCCTTCTTGTTCATGTTTAAGATTATCGCTTGTTGAATCGTATCTTGTTTCCCAATTATCAGCAATGCCGAGTTTTTCGAGAATGTTTGAAGCGTTAGAAGTCAGAATGCCGTTTGTTGTCAGGTAACTGTTATTATTTCCGTCAAGATAAAGTTTTCCGTCTTGTGAAATTCCCATACTAATACCATATTGCGAGAGTTTTGCCGCAAGAGTTTCCAGTGTGTCATTTGTATCTATATTAATGGTATTTCTTGTACCGTCCTGATATACATAAATTTGTCCGCCGGTAATACCGAGATTAGTTCCCGCCGCATCAGTAAGCTCTGAGAGCTTAGCAGACATAGATACTTTAGTAATATGTTCCTGTACACCACCAAGGTAATCACTGTTTTGGGTTATTTCACCCATGTTCCAATCTTCAAGCCCGAATATTTCAAGAATATTGGAGCCGCCGCTAACAGAGGTAAGATAGCTTTCTCCGACGCCTGTGACAGAGAGTCTGCCCATACTATCAATAGAGCTTGAGAAGCCATAGCCTGCAAGCAAGTTTCTGAAGTCTCCGACTGTTGTAATATTAGTGGTATCAATGTTTACGGTGTAATTAACGCCCTGCTGGATAACAAGTATATCTCCGTCTGTTACACCTAAATCAGCCAGCAGAGAGTTGTCAGTTATTCCGGTAACTGTAGTTTGAACAAGATTTGTAGAGATATTATTAGTGGTATCAGTACCGTAATCTTTTGTATAATTCCCCATAATAAATTCACCCAGTGTGCCGGAAATATCAAAATCGCTGAGATTTGGACTGTTTATACTAAATCTTCCGTTAGAGTCAATCGAGGCATTTATTCCGTATGCTGCAAGAGCATCAATAACATCATATAAAGACTGTGTTTTGGTAAACTGCAAGGTAACATGCTGCTCTCCTGCATCTGAGTATGTATCAATTACTAAATCAGCTTGATTGCTTGCAGAAAAGGCAATGGAGTTACCTGTTGTATCCATAAGGTTTTCGAGTGTTGTAGCTCCGGTTGCAGCTACTTTTGTTGTATAGCGCAGGATATCTGACGGAGTGTTGACAGTGACTTTTTCTACATTTTCAACAAGGTTGCCGAGCTTTAAGGCTTCTAAAATATTAGATCCGTCAGCAGCGGCTTGCAGATAGACATTCCCGATACCGGTAATAGTTGCTTTACCTTCCGAATCTATAGTTCCGACAAGACCGTATTGCGAAATCTGTTCAAAGAATTCTTCTACAGTTTGGGTTTCATCGACAGTTATGGTTACAAAAGTACCATCGGTTTTGTGAACAATAAGGTTGCCGTTGCCGTTATCAAATCCTGCAATAGTAGAGAGTACGGTATCTCCGGTTATAAGCAGGTCGGATTTTTCTTCTGTCAGTACATTAGAATCTGTATTAATCCAAGAACTTCCTTCTTCTGTAACCCAGGATTGGTCTTTTCCTGCGGAAATTTTCAGAGCATCTTTTACATTAGTTGTCATGTCTTTGATATAACATCCGCTATTGGCGGTGAATGTAATTTTGCCGTCCTGAACATCAGCAGAAATTCCGAAACCGGCAATGGTGGAAATTATGTCATCGACTGTTTTTTCCGGTGTAACTGTTATTATATGTTCTGTACCGTTTGTGACAACAGTAATATATCCGTCAGCAGTAAGTCCTAAATCTTCAAACGTACTTGTAGTTGTCATTGTGAAAGTTTTATCAAATTCGAGCTTATTTGACGGAGTGTTTACGTATTGAACACTGTCTTTTGTTTCATATGTAAACCCTTCGCCGGAATTTAATCCTAAAGCGTCTTCAAGGAGATAATAAATATCACGTATATAGCTGTTTTCCGTACCTGTTAAGCTTAACTTTCCGTCTCTTACAAAACCTGAAATTCCGAAACTTGCCAGAGCAGAAATCATATCACCTACGGTCATATCGGTTGAGAGTGTAACAGTATAATTATTTCCGTTTGAAGTTATGTAAACATAGCTGTTAGAGGTCAGACCGAGATCTGCAAAGGTAGTATTTGTATTAAGAGTTGTCACTTCTTCATTGGAAAGCTTTTGGGAATCCTTATTTACATAAGTTTCTTCGACTCTTGTAGTATAGAAATCTAATCCTTGAATGTGTAAGGCCTCTAGTGCACCTACAGTTCCGCCGTCTAAATGTACTTTATCGGTTTCAGAGCCTATTGTAAAACCTGTATTTTCATCATAACTGGCAGTAATACCTACGCTGTTTAACTTGGTCAGAATATTACTTATAGTATCTGTCTCTTTAAAAGTAATCATTTTAAGACTGCCGTTTTCATCTCTATATCCCAGTCCCCAGCCGTCTTGTCCGCCAAGTTCTCCAAAAGTTGTATTTAAGTCGGCATTATCAATATTTACATAGTTTAGGGAATCTGAATCCGTATTTTCCCGCGATGTTGTATATGTATAGCCGTTACCGACACTTATTTTTAACTTATTGGCAAGCGTTGCGGCCATAGATGTAATATAGGCATCCTGACTGGTTCCAAGGACAAGTTTTCCGTTATCAACTTTTCCGGATATGCCGTATCCGGCAAGCTGGGTTAGCAGAGAACCTACAGTCTGGCTTCCGGTAACTGTTACGGTATAGTTATTGCCGCCGGATCTAAGAGCAACGGTGTAGCGGCTGGAAGTGCTCAGACCCAAATCCTTTAACATTGTTTCATCGCTCATAGTAATCTTTTTATATGCGTGAGTCTGGTTTTCAAGAGATGTCAGTCCGCCTTCCAAGCCATATGTATCAGATGTGAAGTTAAGTTTGCCGTTTGTAATATTAGCGGTTCCGTAGTTATTTAAGTATTCAATAATATCTCCTATTGTACTGGAGCCGTTAAATGTTCCGGTTTCTTCAACTCTGTATCCGGTTCCTGTGAGGAGGAGTGTATATTCATCAGAGATTTTTACTGTTTTATTCATAGTATCCCAAACATCTGGGGTAAAACCATAGGAAGAAGCATTAGAGTATGTAAAGTTACTGTCGTTCACGGTTTGTACGATAGCTACAGTTACAACACCGGAAGTATAGTCTGCTATATCACTAACGCTCTGCGATTTATAGAAGTTTTGCGTAATTGTCGCAATATTGTTTGAGTAACCGGATGTTGCGTGTACATCTGTAGCTGTCAGGAATAAACCGGCTGCTTCGGCTGCTTGTCCGACAGCTCCGCTCACGTAGTTGTGTGACATTTGTACCTGATTATTTTGGCCGTCTACAACCTGAAAATAACCTAAAATACCACCATTATAGCTGGCTTCAACTGATGATGATGAGCCGGAAACTCCTGTACTAATAGTAGCATTGGGTGTGAGAGCTCCGGCAAATTGGCTGTTCGTTATAGTAAGAGTTGAATTACTGTTTGCTGACTTTGAGTTCATATGTCCTACAATACCGCCGGCAATATACTGATAACCTTGTGTTTGAAATTGGCTGTATGTTTTATCTATAACAACATGATCACCGGATGCTCTGGTGGCACTGCCTAATATTCCTCCGGTAGTATCAGAATTAGTAACTGTCAAAGCTGTGGTTTTAGCATTGCTTATTGTACCTGAATCCATAACTCCTACAATTCCGCCAAAAACTCTATAAGCGCCGGACTCCTTGCGGCCATTGTAATTTGCAATAGATACAGTTACGCCGGATACTGTTCCGTTAGACATTTCTCCGACAATAAAGCCGCCTCTGTGTCCGACATCAGCAGTTGAGCCTATATTCATTACAGCATTTTTTAATCTGACATTTTTTATTGTTGCATTTTCGGCATAACCAAATAAACCGTTATATTTTGTTGTAGAATCTACAGTAATTGACATGTTTGAAATGGTATGTCCCATACCATCAAAAGTCCCTTTAAAAGCTCGGGTTTCAGAATCTCCTATACCTTTCCAGGATATACCGGAAAGGCTTATATCATTAGTTAAAACAAACGTTTTGCCGGACATATTCTGACCGCTGTTAACAAGGTTTGCCAGATACTGGAGTTCTGCGGCTGTTCCGATTCCGATTACGGTTCCGGTAACACCGGATGCTGTAATAGTGCCGTCTATCTTATATTTGGTTTCCAACAGTGTGGTAGAGGCGTCAGCCAGAACTGTTTCAGTGTATTCTATAGCAGCAGTGGAGGTTGCGGCAGCACCGACTGTAGTGTCTGTTGTAGCAATACCCAATTCATCTGCAAGACCGCCTGTGATATAATACTGTCCTGATTTAGGGTTAATGGTTATTATGCCGTCTTTTAATTCGGCATCGACATATGAATTCAGGCGTGTTACTAAAGTATCAAGTGTTGTTCCGCCATCCAACGCAATGGTTGTGTAAGCCCTTCCGTCAGGTCTGTTGACAACAATGGTGTAATCTTCATACAGTTTTAATGTCGGGGCTGAGGTTGAAGATGAAAAATTCCAATTTCCGGTATCGCTCCAGTTAGATTGTGCGCGTGATGCTATCTCAGCAATAGACAGCCCGCTTTCTGAAGTACTGTCATTAATACTAAAATAACTGCCTCTCATTCCTATTAAATTATCCGAACTGGAAGAGTATGTAGCGTTCAGGAGGAGATTTTTCCCTGAGGTGCCGCTCGATGCGCTATATAGTTGTCCGACTATAGCACCTTTATTTCTGTTACTGTTAACCGTTACATTGCTATATGATTGATTTATAACGACATTACCGGTGCCGGGTGAGGTGATATACCCGACAATACTTCCGGCATTACCTTGTGCGGCGGTCCTGTTTTGATTAATATTTCCGGTATTATACGTACCAATAATATAAACCTGGGCTCCGTCAGCTTCAATATGCCCTACAATACCGCCATAACTGTATGCGTTACCTGTTAAAAATGCAGAATTGTAAGAGTACGCAATTTGAGTGCCGTTTTCTGCTTTTCCGACAAGACCGCCTACGTGGCTTGTTGTACCGGATGTGCTTGTTGCAGCCACGGAGATTGTGCTGTTGCGGAAATAACTGCGTGCTATACCGGATGAATTCGTGACTAATCCTGCGATACCGCCGATTTCAGATTGTTCGTTACGGGTAGAATTTATTCTGGAATACTGGACAAAAACACTTGAGATAGTTGTATTGTTAATACTGCCGGCTGCTAAACCGACATAAGCTCCGTCTACACGCATACCGTCAGAACCGTTAACATTTATTGTAGAGTTAGCAATTGTTAAGTTTTTAATAACTCCGGCATTTACATTACCAAACAAGCCGCCGTATATCTCTCCAACGTCAAGACTTTGCTTCATGTAGCTTATCTGGTATCCGCCGCCGTCGAAAGTGCCTGCAAAAGCGTTTGCGGCGCTGTTACCTATGGATTCCCAGTCTGAAATTGAAGAGAGGCTTATATTGTTTTGCAGTATAAATGTTTTTCCTGACATATTGTTACCGGCATTAACCTGCTCGGCAAGCCATTGCATTTCTTGAGCCGTAGAAATTCCTATAACATCACCGGTAACACCATCGGCTGTGATAGTACCGTTAATAGGTCCGTATATAACCTCCTGCAGCGTAGTAGTTCCTGTCGCTTCAACAGTTTCAGTATACATAATCGGCAGTGTAGAGGTTGCTGTCTGTGCTGTTGTGATAGTTTGTGTTCCTGTTTTGGAAGGGTCGATTCCTAATGAGTATGTAACGATACCGGTTACATAATTGCCGTTAGTCGAATCCAGATGAATAACTCCGTCTGATATAGAACCAACTATTCCGTATTGAGCAAGCTGGTTAAATATATCACCTATAGAACTGTTTTCTGTCAGATTTAGCTCTGCTACTAACTCTCCTGTAGAAGAAATTACTGCCATAGGAGAAGATATATATCTGTCGACGGAATCCGACAAAACTAACGCATCAGATTCCTGACCGGTTGTGAGCTGCATGCCGTATTCATCTTTCATTTTTGGGTCATAAGTTACATTTATAGAATTTTCTGTAAATTCACTCTGACTCAATATATAAGAGCCTTCCGGCGCTTTAACATGGGTTTGTATCAGATCCCAGGTTACATCTATAAATTGTCCCGCTAAACCCGCATAACTACCGCCGGATGCGACCTCTCCTGTTAAGATTATATCAAGGCCGGTACCGCCGCTGGCCATATATGCAAGACCAAAAGTATTATTTGCGGATGAATTTATATTCACAATAATGCTGCACAAATTGGTGTTGTATAAAGCTACTGCCAAGCCTACAGCAGTTGAACCGGCTAAATTTTCATCTATAGATATGTTTTGCAGGTTTGAGTTATTAATAGCCCCTGCAAGTAACACACTATCTGTTACAGTCGCATCAGCAAAGGAAATATTCTGTATTGTTGCGTCGGAAATAATACTGAACATTGCATTTCCGTTAAGATTAAGATTGGATAAAGTAAATCCGTTGCCTTCTAATGTTCCCGAGAAAGAGTCAATCATCTGCCAGTCATATCCGGTCATATCTATGTTATTTGTCAGCAGTATTCTGGTATCAGCTGTGGCATTTGCAAGAGCGTTGTGCAGTTCTTCAGCGGTTCCTACCAGTATGTCATTCGGCGTTTGGGCTTCCAGTATAGGATTAAACTTTATGGGCAGATAAAGATTTGTTATCCCCAAATCTTTCAAGGTAGTATCCGTAGTTGCAACAATCTCCTGTGTGTATGATATAGCCGCTGTAGAAGTGGTTGTTGTTCCTGTTGTTATTGTAACAACTTCTTTTTGTACGGCTCCGATACCCAGTACCATAGGCACCAGGCCTGTTACATAGTTTCCGTTGGTTGAACTAAGTGTTACAACACCGTCGCTTATAGAACCAATGATTCCGTATTGGGCAAGCTGGGTGAAAATTTCATCAAAAGTACTGTCACCGCTTAATGACAGTCTGGCGACTTCTTCTCCTGTTGCAGAAACTACAGCCATCGCAGACAACATTTCTTTGTCAAAACTGCCTTTTACGATTTGCGGATTGCCCGCTTGACTGGCTGCTATTGTCATACCGTATTCATCAGTCATTTTTGCATCATAAACGATATTTGACAAAGAACTGTTTGTTATAGAACTTCCTACAAATACCGAACCGGCATCGGCCTTAACATGAGTATTAACGGTATTCCAGTTGACATTTGTTAAATCTCCCGCTATTCCAACATACATACCTCCCATTGTTATATCGCCGGTTACAGCTATATCCAGACCGGAACCGCCCTGTATATTCCCGGCAATTCCAATGTTAAATGATGCTGTAGATGAGATATCTACATAAAGCCCCAGTATATCGGTATCGGTGATTGAATTTGCAACTGCTATATTTGCACCGCCTCCTCCCCATTTTTCTTCTATTGTTATGTGGTTCAATTCGGAATTACTAATGCTATAAGCCAGTACTCCGCCTGTAGAATTTGTCGTATTAACTACCGTATTCGCAAAAGCAATATTTTGTATTGTTGCATCAGATATAGTATTGAACATGAAAACCTGATTATTGGCGGTTGCATGTGTCAGAGTAAGATTTGAGATGGTATAACCGTTGCCTTCTAAAGTTCCGGAGAATGTATCAATCGGCTGCCAGTCATATCCAGTCATATCTATGTTATTTGTCAAAATTACTCTCGTATCGGCCGTGGCGTTTGCAAGTGCGTTATGAAGTTCATCAGCAGTGCTTACCATAACATCATTAGGTGTTTCTGCTTCTAATATAGGAGTAATTATTAATCCGCCAAGATAAGGATTGAATATCCCCACATCTTTTAATGCAGTATCTGCGGTTGCCACAATTCCGGTTGTATACGTAACGGCTATACTTGAACTTACGGATTGGGATACCGTGTATGTAGTACTGGAGCCTTCAACACTGGAAATGCCTAACATGCCTGTTAAATAAGCTATACTATCTACATTATAGCCTTCGACATAGTTGCCGGAAGGTGAATACAAGCTTATTACACCGTTTGTTATGCTTCCCTGTATGTCATAAGCTGCAAGAGCATCCAAAAAATCTCCGATAGTAGGATTGTCAGCGAAATCAAACTCGATATTTCCTACTACATCTTGGTTACTGTTTTTTATCTCAAAGATTAATTTGTTGTTTGTGACTTGGTCTGTCCAGCCTTCCGGGGCAAGGGCGGATAACAATGTATCTTCATTAGCAAAAACGCTGTCTGTATAAGTTACTCCTGCTGTAGAACTCTGGGTCGTATTAATAACAGTAGTTGAAGTAACAGATTCTATGCCCAAAAGATCTGCAATATCACCGGTGATATAATTTCCGTCAGGAGAATTCAATGTTATAACTCCGTCTGCAATTGTTGCGTGTATTCCGTTTGCTTTCAGCACGTCAAAAAAATCGCCAAGTGTGTTATTTGATACCATATTAATATCAGTAACATGTTCTCCTTTAGAGTTATAAACTGAGGTATTTATACCATATGTATCATCGGTTACGCCAAGCTCTCCAAAGGTTGTATTTCTATCTGCAAAAGTTTCACTTCCCGTATACAAGGTTTCACCTGTTGCGGAAACAGATGATGTGTGCGTGACAGAATGCATACCCAGAGCTTCTGCAACTGTTCCTGTAAGTACGCCGCCGTTTATTGCCAGACGACCGGTATTATCAAGTGATGCCGTGCCGCCGTTTGAATAAATCATATTTATTAATTCGTTTATTTTAGTAGAAGCTGATACTGCTAAATTAGTGCCGTTAAAGTTCAATGTATATCCGCCCTGAACCTTATCTGTCGTACCGAGTGCGGATATTATTTCACCCAGTGTTGTCTCACCGGTTACGGCAGCTGAGGTGGTAACAGTCATAACTGAGCCTAAAACATAGCTGTTGAGATTTGAACTTTTAAGCCCCATTGAAGCTTCTAAAACGTCATTTTCCAAATAACCGTTATGGATTGTAAAGACTCCGTTTTCCAGTGTCGCCGTTACATCTGCAGACGAATTTATCCAATCAAGCAGATTTCCGATACTGGTGCTTTCATCTACAATCATTGTATCTGCAAGCGTTCCGTCACTGTTATATAAATTAACAGTTCTTTCCGCTTCGCTCATAGAATTTAGGATACCGTAATTTGAAAGCAGTGTATCTTCGGTTGCCTCTGCACTAACTTCCTCTTTAACATAGAGCTCATTTGAGGTGACGTACTTGCCGGAAATCGTCGTTGTGAGATTCAGAACATCCGCAAGATTAGAAGTTCCACCCGTTAATACCGCATTTTCGATAGTAATTTTTGAATTGTCACTATCCCAGCTTGACGCAATACCTTCGTTCTGCAAAGTATCCATTAAATCCTGAATTGTCATTGTTTGAGACACATTAACGGTTCTGCTTTCGCCTCTTACGTCAAATACAGCAGTTCCGGCCGCTGCAAGACCTAAGTTCTCTAATGTTGTTGTTAAAGACGCATTGATTGTATTTGTGGCTGCATAACTTAAGGCTTGCGATTTAGAGTATGTTGATGCAACAGTTATATGATCGGTAGAAATAGTTCCCGAACCGTATAAACATTCAAGCAGGTTTGTTCCCTGAATATATCTGGGGTCTGTTTCTCTTATAGTTCCGTCTGTTACTAAATCCCTGACTTCATCACTGGTCAATGTTTTAAATGCACCGCCGGTTATTGTCAAAATTCCCGTATCTTCGTCCAAGCTTGTTGCGATACCAAGGTTGCCCATATCGGTCATAAAATCCGCTATTGTTTGTCCCGAATATATTTTTTCGTAAAACTTATTGCCGTCAGCATCGGTTACTTCCAAATAACCTTCTTCAACCTTCAAATCATCAACAAGTCTTGTTTGCAAGTCGACAAGTTTATGTACTTCTACGGTTTCCGTAAGTGCATCACCTGTCACAATTGCGGTATAAGGTTCTCTTTCAAGCCCCAGCGCATTTTCAACATCAAATGTACCGCCTTCTATTGTGCCGCCGGCTATTTCAACAGTTCCGTCAGTGTTTAAAGATGCATGCAATCCGGCATTTGTCATTTCCTGCAGTAATTCGCCCAGGGTGGTTGTTGTTCCGACCGTTATTGTTGAGTATTCATTGTTGGAATTCTTTACAATAACTGTCTGTCCGTCAGAAATAGAAATCCCGTCGCCCAAATCTTTTAATAAAGTAGATGATGTAGCTTCCGTAACCTGTGTTACAATTGTTTCTAAAGTTAAATCTCCGGAAGTCTGTGTTTTTCCGTATATATCAACAGAAAGCCCTAATGCATCAAGTATATTAGTGCTTCCTTCTGCTGTTATTTCCGCATCTGATATGGTAAATACTCCGGTTGCATCCAGTTCTGCATCAATACCGTTTGCCTGTAAATCCGCTATAAATGAACCCAAGGTTGAAGCGTCGGTTATTGTTATATCATAATCCGTATCATTTGCATGAACGGTTATAACACCTGCCTGAACTCCGAGGTCTGACATTAATGTTGATTCTGTTGCCGCAGAATAAACAGTATCCGTTTTTGAGGTCTGCAAGTTATTACTGGTATATCCCTCATTTACCCCCTCAAGATGTAATGCATCAACAATTCCCGTTCCGTCAATATCATTAATATCGCCGTCATCTATATTCATGCTGAAGACACCGGTATCCTCGTTATAGCTCGCTTCCACCCCGATGTTTTTAAGTTTTTCTATAAAAGTAGCTATTGTATCATTTTCTGTTATTGTAATCCCGTGCTCGATACCGTTTACGTTTACACCTATATTTCCGGCTTTTACTCCCAAATTTATAAGCTTTGAATCATTTGTAGCTGTTGTTGTTTGTATGATAGTTGTCATGTAGCTAAAATTACTCATTGCTGACGTTTCTGTCGCAAGTTTATCTACAAGAACGTTATATTCTGCCTCCTCAGCCTCCGGTGTTACCGAAGCCGTTAATACATCCAGATTGGTAGATGTTGCCAAATTCTGCGCGAATAAATCCATTGATGCGACTCCGAATTTGGCATCCGTAACCTTTTCCAACATTGAGCGAAAAGAACTGAAAAAGCTCTTTATACTGCTTAAAGTCTCCTGCAAAGACAGTACGTTTTCTTTTTCTTCTTCAAGCGTCTCAACTTTAGCCTGCTTTAAGGCTACAAGTGATTCAACCCAAGATGATGTATCTAAACCGGATGCCAATCCGCTGAATGATATAGTCACAATACTGTCCTGCTTCTGTTACTGCAAACCTTGTAACAATGTATATTCTCATACACAGGGGGTAAAATTTCTATTCCTTGATTTTAAATTTGATTCGTTTCCAGTTGAAAAAATACATCGCTACTTTATATAAATATTATAGCATGTATTTATAAAACTTCAAGTAGTTAATGGTATATTATACACTTACTTCAACGGGATGTTCGATTACGGAGCGGACATAATTGTAATACTCATTTTTTAGTCCGTATTTCTCAATTTTTTTCAAAAGTTCTTCTTTGGTAATAAAGCCCTGATTGTACGCAATTTCTTCAAGACAGGCAATTTTAACCCCCTTATTTAACTCCATTGTTTGTACAAACAAGCTAGCCTGAAGCATTGAATCATGGGTTCCGGTATCAAGCCAGGCAAAGCCGCGTCCGAGAATTTCCACATTCAACATACCTTTTTCGAGATATATTCTGTTCAAATCGGTTATCTCAAGCTCTCCCCGCTTGGACGGTGTTAATTGTTTGGCATAATCGCAGACATTCCCGTCGTAAAAATATAATCCAGTTACCGCATAGTTGGATTTCGGAAGTAAAGGCTTTTCTTCCAGTGAGATTGCCTTGTTATTTTCGTCAAATTCAACGACACCGAAACGCTCAGGATCTTTTACCGTATAGCCGAATACAGTAGCACCGTTATTTTTTTTCAAAGCATTTTTCATTATTGTAGAAAAACCATGTCCGTGGAAGATATTATCTCCGAGAATCAATGCGACGTCTTCACCCGCGATAAAATCTCCGGCGATTAAAAACGCATCAGCTATACCGCGCTGTACATACTGAATCTTATATTTCAAATTCAATCCGTACTGTGAGCCGTCGCCCAAAAGTTTTATAAAATTATCGTAATCAGTCTCGTTGGTAATAATTAGAATATCTTTTATCCCCGCCAACATTAATGTAGAAAGCGGATAATAAATCATAGGCTTATCATAAATCGGAAGAAGTATTTTTGATATTGGCTGTGATGCCGGATATAAACGAGTTCCCGCTCCGCCTGCAAGTACAATCCCTTTCATTAAATCTCCTTCCTAAAACTTTTTTGACATCAAATCTATACAGGCTTTATCAGCCAGACAAGACGGAGGAATAATCATTCCGTCATTAGGTTTTAAAAGCACAACATACGGAACATAGCGCCCTGTGTATGCCCGCATCAATTTATGTCCGTACGGTGTGTTTGCATCCACTTTTACAAAAGTAAATTTGTTGTTATAAGTTTTGGAAGCATAATCATACGTAGGACTGAATTTCTTACAATAGCTGCAATCTGTTGTATATAAATACAAAAATACATTTTTGCCGTTTTTTAAAGCTTCTTCAACTTCTCCGGCGCATACCGGAAGCATAAAGATTATTAGTAAAAATAATAATAAACACTTTTTCAACATAATGTGATAATATCATTTATATATCGGATTTTCAATAGGTAAAAAGAATTCCTACTTTGTATGTTGACTTTTTTGTTCCAATCATTAAACCTGAAGTATGACTAAAGATTATTATAAGATTTTAGACATACCGGAGTTTAGCACAACAGAAGATATTAAAAACGCATACAGGAGGCTTGCAAGAAAATGGCATCCCGATATTGCGGGCAACACTCCCAATGTTATTGCAAAATTTAAAGAAATTAATGAGGCATATGAAATACTTTCTGACAAAAACCGGAAAGTTGATTATGATACAGCCAGAAGATTTTATTCTTATGCAAAATCCTGCGGGTCAAACGGGGTAAATAGCGGGGTAAATAATGGGGCAAAAGAAAGGGGGTATAGTGAAGACAGTGCATATTTCCGGGAAGAGAAAGGTTATAAGACTTACAGCCGGATGAACAGAGAAGAAAAGGCGAAGAAATATTTTAATTGGGAAGATTTGTTCGGTAAAAAGACAAAGAAAACCGAAGCTCCGAAAAAAGGAGAAGATATATATTCAGATGTAGAAATTTCGGTATTTGAAGCAATAAATGGCTGCACGAAAGTCATAAATATGCTGCAAACAAATATTTGTCCGAGTTGTAAAGGCAGAAAATTTATAAACGGAACAAAATGTCATTTTTGTCACGGAAAAGGAGAATCTTCCGTGTACAAAAAATTTAATGTAAAAATTCCTGCCGGAATAAAGGATAAATCGAAAATAAGGCTTGCGGGCGAAGGTGAGAAGGGGTTAAATGGCGGTAATAACGGAGATTTATATCTCACAATTCATATAAAAGAGCCAAAAACCTACAAAACTGAAGGCTTAAATATTTTAAAAACGATTCCTGTTGCCCCGCACGAAGCCGCACTTGGCGGAGATATTACTATTGCAACACTCAAGGGCAATGTTTCTCTTAAACTTTCTCCAAACACAAGAAACGGGCAAAAAATAAGACTTGCCGGCTGCGGAATTGAGCAAAATAATAAAGTTGGTGATATGATAGTTACTGTAGAAATACAAATTCCAAAACAGATGTCCGACGAGGAAATTAGTCTTTATAAGAGATTAAGAGAACTTGCCGGGGAAAATATAAGGGAAAGAGTAGAATAACTGTGGCGAAAATTAAAGAAATATTTACATCTATACAGGGAGAAGGGCCTTTTATCGGGTATAAACAACTGTTTATAAGGTTTTGCGGATGTAATCTCGGATGTGCATACTGTGATACCGATTTTGATAAAGGCGGCGAATATTCGGCAGAAGAACTTCTGGAGATTATAGCTAAACATCGGGATTGCCATTCCGTTTCTTTAACAGGCGGAGAACCTCTTTTGTATGCGGATTTTATAAAAGGCTTTGCGTCTGAAAGTATTTTACCGATTTATTTGGAAACGAACGGAACTCTTTATAACGAGTTAGAAAAAGTCTTAAATTTTATAAGCTTTGTTTCCGCAGATATAAAGCTTCCGAGTTCAACAGGATTTAGACCTCTATGGGAAGAACATGACAAATTTTTCGCAACAGCCTCTCAAAAACTTTTGTTTGCAAAAGCTGTATTTGGTAAGAATGTTACGCAGGAAGAGCTTGAAAGCTGCTGCAAACTTTGTAAAAAGTATAATATAGAGTTGATTTTGCAGCCCTTAATGCTCGGTAAAACTATACAGCCGGATTCTCTTTTTATGCAAAATACTTTGGATTCTTGTTTGAAGATTTATTCAAAAGTCCGCCTGATCCCTCAAGTTCATAAGTTTATTGATGTTATTTAGGTTAAATAAGAAACAATAGAAACCAATATTTAATGATAAACAGCCGGTGTTTTTTATAAAAGATAAAGTGAAAAAATAACCGTACAATAAAAAAAAGGAATCCTTATGCAGAATTCCTATGGTTGTTTTTTACCTCATGTTTTTTCTTTTTTACTCTGTCTTGTCTCGTGTAACCTAAAAATCCCCTCGATAAGCGTCTGTTGTTTCATAAAACAGACTCTTCCCGCTAATCCAGCAGCGCCTCTAAGATTCTGGCATTTTTGTCTGCCAGTGTGTTGTTACGAACCTGTGAACGTGTGATGTAGCTTCTCAATGCTTCTCTAATCAGTTCTGAACGAGATCTGCTTTCATTTTCAGCTACTTCATCAATTTTGCCTAAGAAACTTTCCGGCATTGAAATTAGTACTCTTGCCATAATTTACTCCTTTTATCTTCTGTATACTTATTTTATCACTCGTATATATATAAAGTATTTCCTGAAGAAAAAATTGCCTTTTTAAATACAAATTATTAAGAAATGTTAAGAAAACTGAGGTGACAGCTTTGATATATTTGAGTGATATCAAGTATTTGGCACTTAAATTTTACAAATATCTTTTCGATAGGACATTCCGTTAAAATGAACTTCTTTTAGTTCGGAATATACAGTATTAACTGCACGTGTAAGTGTTGCAGCTTTAACTGTCAATACTATTGCCGAACCGTTTTCTGCTTCATATTCAAGATACCTGTTCTTTTTAACTGTCGGATAAAAAGATATTATTACATTATCATCAACAGCATCCAAACCTTTAATAATATTTTCGTTATTAATTTTATTATTACATTTCAAAACAACTGAGGATGTGTATTGATTTTGTATTCTTATACAGTCTTTTTCATCGCTGAAAGAACCTATAATACAGGATTCAAAGAGACTGTACAGGTCTTCATCTATGAGAGCCAATACAGCATCCGCATCACAATCCTGCATAAAATTCTGCCAGCCGAGAACAAAAATTCTGCCATCATCTGTTAAAATACCGTTAACACCTAAAATTCCGAGATAAGGATTACCCTCAATTTCAAAATAATCCAATGTCGGATAAATAACATTATCCATAAGAAAATATTCTTGTTCCATTGATAATTTATAATTAGGCGAGCAGGAACCCATTCCTCCGGTCAATTGCCCCCCATCGCCTTCAAGAGCGTGTTTGTATGTTATGGAAGAACCTATCGGAAGAGCTTTATAGCCGTCTGTTATAGTATAAAAAGAAAAGGGTGTTCCGTAGATATAATCTTCAATAATAAGGCTTTTATTCTTTTCAATAAAACTTCTGTCCACAAAGCTTTTGGCTGACAATAAAGACGTAAAAACCGTCGCACTGTTTGTATCATTATTTTTTAATACAAACGGGCATTTCTGGTTCTTAATATAGTCCAATACCATATTTTGTTTCTCAAAGATGCCGAATTTCGGAGTCGGAATTCGGAGTTTATAGAGCACTTTTTTTGCCAGAGCTTTATCTGCCGTAAGTTTAAAAGCTTCTCTGCATGGCGCAAATATTTGTTGGTTATTTTGAGAAAACATCGGAACAATATCAGAATTTAAAGCTTTTTGAGAAACAGGTATTGTCATATCTATACCGTTTTCCATAACAAATTCCAATAGCTCTTTTGAATTATCTTCCCTGATATCAATGCATTCCGCAAACTCTTTTAAAGTATCACTTGCAGGAGTGATAAAAATTTCATGCTTTTCAGATAACTTTCTTGCAAGAGCGTACTCTTTGGCTCCGTTTCCTATAATAAGAATTTTCTTCCTCATAGTCCCAATTATAGCATAAAAAGAGCGGACACAAACATTTGTTTGTGTCCGCCATATTACTATTCGTCTGTAATCACGCTATTGTGGTATCTTTGGAGTCTCTATACCAATCGGTAACTATCATCTGAAAGCCGACAGATATATTTACTTCCCTTTACCTGCTATATTTGTGGAGCTACACCACCGAGGTGTTCTTGGAGTCTCTATATCAGTTGGTAGCCTTTACTTAAGAGCCGACTGATATATTTTCCCCCCATACCTGTTATATTTGTGGGATTATACCACCGAGGTGTTTTTGGAGTCTCTATATCAGTCGGTAGCCTTTACTTAAAAGCCGACCGATATATTTACCCCTACATTTACCCCTACATTTACCCCTAGTCGTCAGCGTGACCAGCAGTTCCTAATACGTCACGCATTTTGTGCATAACCATTTCTTTAACTGCTGTTCTACCAGGTCCCATGTATTCACGCGGGTCGAATTTTTCAGGATGTTCAATAAAGAATTCTCTGATTGTAGCTGTCATTGCTAATCTTAAGTCAGTATCAATGTTAATCTTAGCAACACCGTGCTTAGAAGCATAATTAAGCATTTCTTCGGGAACACCTTGAGCATCCGGCAATTTACCACCGAATTGGTTACATTTAGCAACAAATTCTTTCGGTACAGAAGATGATCCGTGAAGAACAAGCGGATAATCAAAGCCAACAATTTCGTTTACGGCTTTTTTGATTTCAGCAAGTCTTTCAAAGTCTAATTTAGCTTCGCCTTTGAATTTGTAAGCACCATGAGATGTTCCGATAGCAACTGCCAAAGAATCGCAGCCTGTTTCTTTAACAAATCTTGCAGCTTCTTCTGGGTCGGTATAAGTTGAATCTTTAGCGTGAACTTTAACATCATCTTCAACACCTGCTAATTTACCTAATTCAGCTTCTACTGAAACTCCGCGGGGATGAGCATAATCTACAACCTGCTTAGTTAATTTAATATTCTCTTCTAACGGGAATCTGCTTCCGTCAATCATAACAGAAGAGAAACCGCCGTCAATACAAGCCTTGCAGATTTCAAAATCAGCACCGTGGTCTAAGTGTAAAGCTATAGGTACGGTAGTTGTAGCAAGAGCAGCTTCTACCAATTTGATTAAATAAGTTTGGTTAGCATACTTTCTTGCACCTGCAGAAACCTGTAGAATAATTGGTGATCTTGTTTCTTCAGCAGCTTCAGCAATAGCTTGAAGAATTTCCATGTTGTTAACGTTGTAAGCACCGATAGCGTAACCGCCGGCCAATGCTTTTTTGAACATTTCGCCTGTTCCGACTAATCTTCTTTCACTCATTTGAGTTCTCCTTCTTTTTTTTACATAGAGGCCAAAACCTCTTCACATGCTAATAATTACTACAAAAGGGGCAAATTGTAAAGAGGGAATAAATAAGTTTTAAGACTTCACCTCTTTATTATTGTTAAAAATTTTGGGAAACCATCTCGGAACTTTTTTCATATAATCTAAATATTCGTCTCCAAATCTTTTTATTAGTTGTTTTTCTTCAAACAGAGGAAAGTATATTGCATTAATTACTAAGAACAAAACCGTCCATCCTGCAAGTGCGGCAGAATTTAATATTAGACTTTCCGAGATAAGTATCAGCAATACGGCAATAATCATGGGATTTCTGGTGTATTTGTACGGACCTTCTTTAATAAGTTTTACGGGCGGTGCCCAGGGAGCGGGCGTTCCTTTACCGATATTTTTGAATAACAGCATTGTATAAACTGCCAAAATAAGACCTGAAATAAGACAAACGCTTCCAAGAATATTAGAACACAAATTGTTTAAGTGAAATTTATAGTTTGAAACATATAGAATAACACAGGGAATTGTTATTAATACATTAAAAGGCAGTATTAAAACAGCTTTTATAAATTCTTTTTCCATATTTTGTCTTTTTTATTCCTTAAAAGTTTCAGCTATGATTGAGCGGACTCTTTAATAAACTGAAGTTGAATCTGGGTTTTAACGCTGTCGCCGGGAAATTTATCGGGAAGAGGTTTATAAGGTGAACCTGCTTTTACGGCATCAAGAACGGATTTATTAGCCTTTTCCTCTGTTGATTTTACAACGGAAAGTTCGGATATGTCGCCGTTCTTTTTAACCCTGAACTGTACGGTGACTTCATAATCTTTACTGCTTTTATACGGAACCCAGTTTTTGTGTACTGCATTGGGCAGGTATTCAAAATACTGATTCAAATTCTCGAAAGGGCTTTCTGCCGCCAATACAGGTAATGCAAAAAGTGATAATAAAACTAATAACCTTTTCATAAGTACCGCCTTATCTTACATATATTCTCGGTAAACGAACTTTTAATCTGCAAGTCAGTTCGTAATTTATAGTATCCAATATTTCCGCCCAACTATCAAGGGATAAACTTTTATCGTCTAAAAGAGTTATAACATCCCCGGGCTTGGTATCAATATCACCGATATCAAACATCATCTGATCCATTGTAATATTCCCGATTTGACGAACTTTTTTACCGTTTAATATACCGTAAATCTTATTGGAAAGATTTCTTGAGACACCGTCTGCATAACCTATAGGAATTGTTGCGACTCTCGTTGGTTCGTAGGCTATAAATTTATGAGAATAACTGACTCCTTCTCCTTCTTTAACCTCATGGATATTTGTTATTCTGCCTTTTAATCCCATAACCTGTTTGAGCTTCGGTTTATAATTAACTTTTAGCGGTAAATCCGGATAAAGCCCATATAAAGAAATACCGACTCTTACCATATTTGATTTTATATTATATGCAAAAGTTCCGACTGTATTTTGAATATGTAAAATCAAATCGGTTGTGTCAATGTTATCAATAACGCTATGCCACCTGTCAACCTGTTTTTGCGTTTCTTCCGGTTCTTCGGCAGAAGCTAAATGAGTAAATATTCCCTCAAAATCGAGATAATCAGCCTTTTGAACTTTGTTAATATACTCAACCGCATTTTCAGAGCGTACGCCTATCCTGTTCATGCCGGTATCTATTTTCACATGGACTTTAGGTCTTAATCCCGTTCTTTCATAAACTTCTCTACAGGCTTTTAAGTGTTCTTCGTTAAAAATTGAAAATGCAATGTCGTTTTGTGCTGCACTTTCCACTGCCCAGAGAGGAATTG
>CALUPJ010000043.1 GCA_944322555.1 Candidatus Gastranaerophilales bacterium
AATGTTATTTTAAAACTCTCTGCGAGCTTTCTAATATTCCATGAGGATGCATAAAGAGCTATAATAAGATCTATAAAGTAGGTTATAAGGCATAATATACATAACTTGTTGATTTTAGCCAGACTCAGATATGCAAGAACCATGGAACACCCAAAAGCTATAGTTCCCAGAAATGCCGTATATGCCTGCGGATTTTTGAATACTTCAAGAAACTTGAGAGATCTTATATTTTTTAATTTATCTACAAATGTTAAAAACAGAATTGTTAAATAAAAGAAAATACCCCAGTATGCAAGCGGAATACCCCAGAATTGAGAAACGGTCGAGCGTGAGGCGCCATCGCAATCAATAAATTCGTTTATTGAACAAAAGCTGGAAAGTGCATATTTTTCATAATTTGCAACATAATATATGCAGGCAAGCTTAACAGAAAGAGCAAGTCCTGCAAGTGCAAGTATCTGAATTCCGAGTTTCTTTTTATCTATGTTCATAAAACTCCACTCCCGTATTACCTGATATACTAATTCTAGTATATAATAATCTTTTTTCAATAATACAAATACCTAGCTGTAGCAACCGGAAGGTTTTAGCCGGATAGCAGTATATTATACAAAACCGTATTTTTTACAGCTTTTTGTTCATAAAATCATACATTCTCATGATTTTATTTAAAAAACATACTGTTAATATATAACTATACTCCTTAAAAAACGACGATACACATATCCCTAATCAACAGCTATGCACGATAAAAAGTTCATAGCTTTTTCTTTTTGTTAAAATATACTTATGGAATTTATTAAGACTAATGATTTTGTGAATATCTACAAAGACATGTGCAAACAGTTTCCGCCGGAAGAGTTAAAAACCGACTTTAACTCTATATTTGGCGAAAATTATACTGTTTATTCGGTTATTGAAAAAGTACCTGTCGGTTATACAATACTCTTTGAAACCGATGACTATCTATTTATTGACTATCTTGCAATATACAAAGATTTCCACTCAAAGGGCTTTGGCGGTATGATTCTTGAAAATTTGAAACAAAAATCCAATAAAAAAGGTTGTTTTCTGGAAGTCGAGAAACCTGATACGGAAAAACCCGATACATTAAGACGTATAAAATTTTACAAAAAACACGGCGCTCAAAAACTGGATATTAATTATATTTATCCTAACAATGAAGGCGGTTTACCTATGGACTTATACTATATACCATTTAATGAACCAAGCCCTTCAAAGAAAATAATCTATGCCTTTATACAGGAACTTTTCAAATACGTACATTCGGATATAAAATGCCTGCCAGAAATCTTAGAAAAAATATATTAATATATTATCTTACCGGCATGACGGATTTATAAAATTTATAATTTTAAAAATAATTACAATATGAACAGAGTTTTTTTGATTATTATTGCATCTGCAGCTATAATAGCTGCAATATGGTATGGAATTTACCGTTTGAATAATCTTCATGTTACAGCGGTGTTTGATGAGCTGGAACCTTTTCCCAAAAATATTAATGTTTATTATAAAGGTTTTAAGCTGGGGCGTACTACGAAAGTTTACCCCTCAAAAGATTTTACACAAACGCATGTTGATATGGTTTTGCATATGGATGACTTTTCCCTGCCTGATAATACAGAAGCAAAAGTGAAATCAAAAAACAAACGTGATTATATAGAGCTTATTTATCCAGACACACCCTCTGTAACCTATTTGAAAAACCGGGCAAAAATAAAAGGTGAAAAAGGTGTTAATTTTGCATCCTTTTTTCAGGAACAGGCTGATTCCGGCAGTTTAGATGATTTAACAGACAATTTAAGTGAAACGGTAGAGTCAGCAGGAGAGACAATGGATGCTCTTACAGATTTATTCCATACTGCTAATGATATTCTTACAGATTTAAGACCTGCACTCAAGGAAGCCGGAGATAACATGGTGCTTACAACAAGAAATCTGACCGTTGCGTCCGATAACCTTGCGAATATTTCTATAGGCCTTAATCGCTCCGCCAAACCCAAAATTCTTGATAATACATTTTCCAATATAGAACTTATTACAAAAAATCTGGAAAAAACGACTTCTAATACAGTACTCTTAACCCGACGTGCAGACAGTGAAACAGTTGCACTTCTTAATTGCCTTATTCATAATACAAATAAGGTCGTCTTAAATATAAATGACATTATTAAAGGATTTAAAGTTACGCTCTCAAAACGTTTTGCCGGGATGAGGCTTATATTCGGCAAACCTCTTTCTGATTAGACTACATAAAACCTTTTTCATCAAAATATAACACTTTGTTGTCCTCAGCTATTAATGTAAAATAACGTTCTCCATTCGGTGCCACTTTCAGAGACGGCAGCTGTATTAATATTTCATCACCATTTTTAAAGTTTTTAAGCGACGAATTTAATTCAAGAAATTTTTGATATAATTTTGTATCTTCTAATTTTGTACCCGTAATTTTTTTGTCATTTGCAGAAGTAGTATTATTTAAATTATCACCTAAAAATTTCTTTAGAATATCTTTCGCAGACAGGTCATATTTATTTTTTAACTCATCTCCGGCTTTAAGCTGAACCTGTATTTTATCAACTTGATTGGAAGCTAATGTATAATTACTTATTGTATTATCAAAACTGTTTGCATAGTAGTTTGATTGGAATTTGTTGTCAGCCTGAAGCTGACCATTTATATATACATTGCCGATATTCAGCTTAGCGCTGTTGTAACCTTCGCGCACAGAAAACTGAGCCTCTACAGGAACTGTTTGTGCAGGTTTCAATTCTGGAATGTCCGGTGCTGTGTACTTTACGTCTTTCTGTTCTAAATCTTCCAATGAATCAACTTTTTTCCCTGCTTCGTCAAAATACAGACTCTGCCCGTCTCTTGTTTGTAAAGTAAAATATTTTACTCCTTTAGGTGATATTTCCAGCGCAGGTAATTGGACTTTCCCTGCAAAATTAGGCTTAAAAACATCATCTTCATATTTGCCGAACTTTTCCGTCGTAAACATATCCGGATTCACATCATTGCTGACAAAACTTTTATATAGATCAGTTCCTTCCAGCCTGACAGTCTTTATAGAATATTTACCCTCATTTTCTAAGATTTTAGAAGTATTGTCTAAATTATCTCCGAGAGTCTTCTTTAAAAAATCCGCAACTTTTCTGTCTCTGGCATCTACATCATTACCAAAAGCCGCTCTTATAGAAATGTCCGTAGATTTGCCGATATCATTCACAGAGTATACAGCAAAATCTGATGCGATATTGTTTCTGTAAAAGTTTGAATTTGCATCATACGAAACCTGAGTACCATTGACAACCAGATTTTGAATAACAGCTTCTTTGGGATTAGAAACATATTGTTTTACCGGCTATTTGTTCATCCCATTGCTTACCGATATATGATGTTATTTTATCAAGAAATATTCCATATCTGCTGCACCCCTGAAAATCTTGCCAGGAAACTTTCTTATCACCATCCAAATCCTGCCAGCTTTCACATTTATCCTGCTCAAATTTTATAGCTTGTCCTATAAAAATAGAATTTGGGTCCTTAATATTATTGAGTTTTACCAGATTCTCCACTGTAGTATTAAATCTTTGTGCCAATTCTGATAAAGTATCACCTTTCTTTACATTATAAATACCCATAGTCATTCCTATATAAATTACACATTTTATATTACGGTATATTTTTACAAAAACTTTAGGATTTATAATGAAAATTCACAATTCTTAACACTATTTTATTTAGTGCTGAGTTTTATTTTAAGCCCAAAAATCCTTAAAATCTTTGTCTTAGTTTTTCCGCAGTATTCATTTTTTATAGAAAAAATCTGCCTTATAAAAGGTTCTGAGTTGTCAGGTTCCTTAGAAATTTCATAATCTTGAAGCAACTCTTCATATATCGCAGTCTTTTCCGCATACATCCACCATTCTTCTTTAAATTTGTTTCCGCACCCTTTAAAAGCCGGTTTCAAACCTGTCAGATGAACAATTACGGGATTCTCTCGGGCTTCCAGATACTCCTTCTCTTCTTGACCTTCAAATTCATAATACCCGCCTCTCCACCAGGTATCCATATAATTGTATTTCGGATGAAGTACCAATTTCTTTTCATCTGCAATTTTGTTTATAGAATCCTGATCACAAAACTTTATTATTTTAGCATTATTTTTTGCAAAATCGACAACCTGCCCGTAAAAATTTTCTTTTCTACAGTAGCCGCAATTGAATAAAAGCATGCCGGAATTTACATATACAGGCGTTTTCATATTTAGCCTCTTTACATATTTATTTACACCCCAGACATCCTTTACTCCGGCCAGAAACTTATTATCCAGATTTAAATTAAATAATTCATCTAAATTTCCCCTTACAAGAGTGTCGCAATCAAGATATAATACTTTTTCCAAATCAGGACACATATCCGGAAGTTTAATTCTAAACCAGGCTTGAACCGTAACCCAATGTGACAGTGTAAGATTGGAAAAATCGGCTTCATTCATTTTGAGAAACCTTAATCTTCCGCCAACACTTCTTAGTTTTTTAATGTTTTCGTCTGAAAGAGCTGAATACATAATGATAAATTCAATATCGTTATTATGCTCAAGAGCACTTTGCATTGAAACAACGGTTTGGTTTACATATTTATCATCCGGTGCATAAGCAATATTTACTTTCATCAGCTAAACTCCTTAATAACATATTCATAAAAAGTTCCCTCTGTCTTAATCTCTTTTTCCCTGGTCAAAACGGATTGTTTGTGTGTAAGTTTGTGAATTCCGCTCATTTTTTTTATTTCACTCCAGCGATTTTCGGAAAAAGGCTTTAAGAGCTCCTGTTGAAACTGTTGAACAGGTAAAAAACTAAAAAAGGGGACTTTTGAAAAAACTTCTTTATTTTTTAGTGTTACCATTGTAAAAACATGTAAGAACGTAAAATAATTAATCAAAAACCAATTTTCCTTCCAATAATATTCAAGAGCCTTAAGAGTTTCTTTTAAAATTATATTATCCGGTTTGGCTGCTATAAAATAACTGGCCATATTAAGCCCGTCAAGATCAACCTTTAAATCATTTTGGAATACAAACAAATCTGCTCCGGTAATGTAATCCGGCAATTCTTCGGTTAATAAAACAGTTGCATCAATCCAAACCCCGCCATGCTGAACCAATAGACATGTTCTTAGGATATCAGAGAAAAATGCAGTCTTAATTATCCCTTTTTCTTTAAGCTTCCAAAAAATCTCAGGGATTTTTACATAACTTTTTACATTGTCAGGCGTCAAAAAAATTCTTGTATTTTTTCCTTTAAACCTGTCAACACTGTTTAAACAAGCTTGTACAAGCGGAGGAATTGTACCGTCTTTGCTCTCCCAATACTGCCATACGGGCAAGCCTTCCGTATGATAACCCGCATTATTTTGCGCCAAACTGTCAAAATCGTACGAGCATCCTTTGTTCACGTATTTTCTTAAATAAAACTTTGCCCAGTTACCTTTTAAAATCCTTCTGATTTTTCTGTCAAAAACAAAAACTTCAAGAAATATTTTTATAATAGAATTAACTATTTGCCAGAATAAAGATTTTAAAAACATTCTTCCTCCAATATTTCAAGAATCTGCGGATATTGTTTCAAAATAATTTCGTATGCTTCTTCCAGAGACATTCCAATACCTTTTTTATTAATTTTACAAAGTCCGTATTGCTGAGAATTTTCTATATAAGCTATGGATTCCGAATATCCTTTAACAAGCCTGGTTTTATATCCGTTTAAAACCGTCATTGCCCAGAGCCAGATGTCATCATGTGTCGGAAGAAGTTTTTTTATCAACTCTTCGTCACAAACATCCTTATAAAAACAATCCGGCGGATACAGGACTGCGCCGTAACCGGTAAGACGATTTCTAAAGCTCGCTTTCCCTCTATTTTTATCCGAAAACAATTCTTTTGTTTTTGCCCAGAAAATCTTACCGTTTTCTACTCTTAATACATCGCATCTGAGCGCCTGAATTTGATTTTTATGCTCAGGATATGATTTATAAAGAGTTTCAACTGTATCGGAAGCATAATAAATATCATCATCGGTTGTGATAATTACAGTACCGGGATATTTTTTCAATGCCGGAATTATTTTTTTATAGGAACGAATATCTTTGTACCAGTCTATTGTAAGCCCAAAGTCCTTCAACTCCAATAATTCTTCCGGCAAATCTTTTTCCCCGCCGGGAAATTGCTCCGGAGCCAGCCAAAGAACAATTTCATCAGGTTTTAACGTTTGTTTTAAAAGAGTTTTAATTGTTTTTATAACAATATTTATTCTTTCGGGAAAGCTGGTCAAAGACACAATAATTTTCTCATCTCTTTTAATCTCGGTAATGCCGGACTCATTCAAAATTATATTTCTCGGTTTACCGGATTTTTTTATTCGAATTAAAATCCCGAACAGATTAATAACAATATGCCCGTCAAAGTACTGCACAAACTTCATTGTTTATTTCCTTAAAAGCTTTTATAATATCATTCGGTTTTATATCTTTACCTATAAGGGTTTTTGCCGGGTAAAGAGTTTCATCGGACGCCCACATATTTTCACATCCCGCATAAAAAACTCCTATAACCGGTACTTGAAGAGCATTTGCAAAATGCAGAGTTCCGGTATCTACAGTAATACATCTATTACATATTTTTAGGATGTCGGCAAGCTCTGTGAGAGTTGTACAGCCAACCAAATCAACATAATCAAAACACCCGCTTTTTCTCAGATTATAACTGAACTCGCCGGCAACTTTACCTCCGCCTGTCAAAACCGGTGTATACCCCTCCTTATGCAAAAGATTAATTAACTCGCTGCAATCATTAACACTCATATCTTTTTTGTAAAAGTTACTTGTTGTACAGATAACTACAGGTTTTTTAAGTTCTTTTACCATATTAACAACAGGTGTATCCATCTCAGGCGGGCAATATTTTATCGGCAGATTTTTATGTTCTCCCGTGAGAGGTTCTATCAAACTGCCCCAGACATCTTTCATATGAATGTATTTTTTTATCCTGTACTTCTCTTTTGTATGCCAGAATTTTATATGGTGATTTGAAATAATATGTTTCGCGCCTATTAATCTTGAAATTATTAAATTTCTTTCATTAGAATAAGTTACCATTGCACAATACGGTTTTTTGTACGGAAAATCTTTTATAAACTTACAAAAATATCTGAAATTTTTAATTTTTTTCTTATTGTATGTGACTACGTCATCCACTCCATCCTGATAAAGTGCCGCTTCTTTATACTGTTCGTTACATACAAAAACTACTCTTGATTGGGGATAATAATTTTTTATATTTTGTACGAGCACATTTGTTACAAGCATGTCCCCGATACAAGCAGTGTTAAAAATCACAAAAACCTTTTCCATATGCGATATTTTAGCACAAAATTTATAAAATGTTGAGTAGTTATACATTGAAGCTGCCGCTAAAACAGCCTAAAAGTTAAATAAAATTGATTAACAGCTTAAAAGAGTTTACTTAGGAATATATAGCAGCACTCTTGAGAGAGCAGAAATTTTGAATAAATGTTACATAAGTTTACAAAAGAAGCCCGAATAGTTATAATTACTGTTATGTATCAAATAATCGCACAGTATTTGGAATATTTGGAACTTGAAAAAGGACTTTCCCAAAATACAATAGACGCATACAGACGGGATTTGTCAGATTTTGCGCTGGATGCAGGTGAAATAAATGATATAGGAAGAAATACGATAAATACGTATATTCGTACGCTCAGAGAAAAAAAACTTGCTCTATCCAGCGTAATAAGAAAAATCGCATCAATAAGAGGGTTCTTTAAATGGGCTTATGCGGTTAATATTATTGACAAAAACCCTGCTTCGGCAATTGAGCAGCCCAAAACACCGCAGCGGCTTCCTAAAGTAATTTCATTAAAAGAAATAGAAGAGATATTGAAAAATAATCTTACTCCTCAGGAACATGTAACCGTAGAACTTCTTTACAGCTGCGGCCTTAGGGTATCCGAGCTTGTAAATCTGAAAATTACGGATATTGACCTGACCTCCAAATACGTGAGATGTTTCGGAAAAGGTTCCAAAGAAAGGATTATTCCTATAGGAGATGAGGCCGGGAGGGTTGTAAAAGAATATCTGCCTTTTCGGGATTTAATAATTAAGAAATACGGCTTGAATACAAAAAAACTTCTAATAACGGAAACAGGCCGGCTTGTTAATCGACAGGACGTCTATACGTTAATTCATCAATGCGGCAAGTTAATTCATAAGAATATTTCTCCGCATACATTAAGGCACAGTTTTGCGACACATCTTCTGGAAAACGGAGCCGATTTGAGAGTCGTTCAGGAACTCCTCGGACACAGTGATGTCTCAACCACACAGCTTTATACGCACATAAGTAAAAAAAGACTCAAAGAAGTTTATTTTTCTATTAATTCTTAACATTATTTAATAAAATCTTTTACATATTTGCGCTATTTGAAATTTTATGTTAAATTTGCTTATAGAACTTAATGGTGAGGATTTATGAAAAGTACAACTTTAAGAAGATCAAATATTACCAGAGAAAAAGTCGCTATGATGGAAGCTCTGAACCGTTATAACAGAGAGCATCAGGACGAAGATTTCTACAGAACACAAAGTAAAAATCGTGAACTTGATGCTTTGTGGCAGTCATTCGGTGTAAAATCCTCAAAGAGCGAAAAAGCTCCTCAAGTTTATTTTGTTACCGGTTTAATTACAGGTGTAATCATAACATTACTGATTACAACATTTGTGAGTCTTTTGATAAATGTATCTACTCCAAAAGACGATATTACGGTTCCCGTAAAAAAAGTTTCTACAGAATCCGGCAGATTTACATTTATTCCTGCTGACAGTACTTCTTCTAAAAAAACTGCACCCGTTACGGTTGCTAATGAAGAATATGTTGTAAAAGAAGGCGATACTCTTGAAAGTATCGTAATAAGATTTTACGGCACTTTTGATATGAGCAAAGTTAATGCTATTCAGGAAGCAAACAAAATGGCTAATCCGAATGCTTTATCAATTGGTCAAAAACTAATTATTCCGATGAACCAGTAAGACATGGCAAAAGTTAAGTCAAAATATGTATGTCAAAATTGCGGCTATGAGTCTGCCGGCTATTTAGGGAAGTGCCCGGAATGCGGCAGCTGGGGTTCTTTTACGGAAGAAGTTTCCGCACCTCAGGTCGCAAAAACAGAACCGGAACTTTTTGATACGACTCCGCCGATGAAACTTGATGAAATAGAAATGAACTCCGAAATAAGAATGAGTACAAATATTTCGGAATTTGACCGTGTTTTGGGCGGAGGTATCGTCCAAGGATCTCTTATTTTGATTGCGGGAGATCCCGGTATCGGTAAATCTACAATTCTTTTACAAACATCGGGAGAAGTCTGTAAAAATAATAAAAAAGTTCTGTATGTTTCAGCCGAAGAATCAGCAGGACAAATTAAACTCAGAGCGGAAAGACTCGGGGTTAAATCCGATAACCTGTATATTTACCCGCAGACTAATCTTGAACTTGTAAAAAAACATATTGAAAACATGCAGCCTGACCTTGTTATAATAGACAGTATACAGGCTATTTATACCTCTCTCATTCAAAGCTCAGCAGGCAGTGTTTCCCAAATCAGAGAGTGCTGTAACATGCTCATGCAGACCGCAAAATCTCAAAATATTTCCATTATAGTAATCGGGCATGTTACGAAAGAAGGCAACATTGCAGGGCCAAAAGTTCTTGAGCATATGGTTGATACTGTTATCCAGTTTGAAGGTGACAAAACAAAAACATACAGAATCTTACGTTCTATAAAAAACAGGTTCGGCAACACTTCCGAAGTCGGGATTTTTGAAATGACCTCAAACGGTTTGAGCGAGGTAATAAACCCGAGTGAATTATTTTTAAAAGAATACAGTCAAACTCGGACTCCCGGCAGCACCATTATTGTTACTAACGAGGGTACACGCCCGCTGCTGGTAGAAATTCAGGCTCTTGTCGGTACAACACCATATCCCGCTCCCAGAAGAATTGCAAACGGAGTTGATACAGGAAGGGTTTTACAAATTTTGGCCGTCCTTGAAAAAAGAATAGGACTTAATTTATCCAAGCAGGATGTCTATGTTAACGTAATCGGCGGAATTGACGTAAGCGAGCCCGCGGCAGACTTAGGAATTGCGCTTGCGATTGTTACCTGCGTAAGAGATGTAGTTTTTGATTCGGAAACTGCAATTGTAGGAGAAATTGGACTTTCAGGAGAAATAAGAGCGGTCAATAATATTGAAAAACGAATCAATGAGGCACAGAAACTCGGATTTAAACGCATCATAGTTCCTGCTTCCAACGAAATACAAGATAGCTCCGGCGGAATTGAGATTATCAAAGTTAAAAGAATTTTGGAAGCAATAACAAGAGGAATAAAACATGATAATTGATGCGCATGTCCATTTCGGCAACTCTTTTTGGGGCAGATTTTCGCCTGAATTTCTGATTGAAATAATAGGGGAAAATATCGGAATATGTTCAAATCTTGCAGGAATTGATGCGTATACAGGCCAGGACGAAATTGAAGCTAATCTTGAGATGCTTAAAGTTTCGAGAAAATATCCGCAAATTAAACCGCTTGCCGTTTGCCAGCCTGACAGGACGGAAACGGCAAATAAAATAAGAAAATTGTTGGAGGAACATAACGAATTTGTCGGATTAAAATTTCATCCCGAATTTACCAAGCTTGAAGCTGATTCAAACAAATATGATGAATACCTCCAACTGGCTTCTGAATACAAATTACCCTGTCTTTATCATTCAGGACACATAAAATCAAAATTTTCTTCACCGATTTTGATTTATGAAAAGGCAAAAAAATTTCCGAATGTTCCGGTAATACTCGGACATCTTTCTACAGGGCCAAAAAGTTCTCATAAAAAAGCTATTGAGATTATTTTAGAATCCATCGAAAAAAATACCGCAACATTATATGCTGATATATCCTGGGTTGAGATTGAAGATGTTATAATGCTTATTGAAGCTTTGCAAAAAACATCTAAAGGGGATTATACACACCGCATTATGTGGGCTTCCGACGCTCCCGTCGGAGAACATAATCAAAGAAGAGAGCTTTATGCAGAAAATTTAAAACGATTTCATACCGAAATTACGGCATATTTTAATGATAAAAATTTGCTCAACAATTTGCTTTATAATAATGCTAAAAATTTATTTAAGCTCCAGCCTGATTTTTCATAATATCCTGAAATTCATCCAGTCCGACTTTCCAGCTTTCCTCATATTTAAAATCTCTTGATGCGATGGAATCAGGCAAGCCTGCGTGATGAATTTTCGGAAGCAAAAATTTTTCGCTCATCTCTATCGGTGCGGCAATATCGTCATCCGAATCCTGACAGATAAAAATTCCTTCACCTTTAGCATTTGTTTTGTAGCCTACTATAGTAATCTCGTGTCCCGCAAGCCTGTTTCCGTTTTCCGGATCCGGCCATGTGTATCCGATTATGATGTTATGTCCCGTTTTAAGAGTATCAAGGAGCTGTTTCTTTATAGTATTAAAATCTTTTTCATAACCTTTTAACCTGCCGTTTTCATCAACTATCTGATAGGTCACGGAGGTTGTATTTTTATCTTCTACTACGGATTCAACATAAGTTTTTTCGAAATCGATAAGTCCGCCGTCCTCTTGCGTCCATGCGTTTGGAGCACGTTTATCTGTAAGAGAATTATATGTTTGTTGTGAACCTACCTGCATTAACATTGACTGCATAAGAACATCAATTATTGAACGTTCGCCTTTATCGCGATGATGATTTTGAATACGAGCCCTTATTATGGCATTTTCATCCGGTTTAAGTAGAACGACAGCCGTATTAAAATCTTTCATTACATGGGGAGTTTTGAATTTTGTCAAAAGCCATATTGCATCAGAAGATTTTTCTGATAAATTATCCATTTTTATAAGTTTTACTACTTCGTTTTTGGGAGAAGTCAGGCCTTCTACCATTCTAAAAAACTCTGCAGTATGTTTTGTTGCCAGATCAAATTCAATACTTGCTGCAGGACAGGTGCCTGTGTGCATGTTATCGAGCTCCCATTTGGTTTCTGCAATTTTCTTCGGATCTTCAGACAGATTCGTTATGAGTCCTATAACCTGACGTTTGTATTGTTCGGGAATATCTTCACAAGTCTGTGTAATTACATAAGGATTTGCAAGAATGTCCAAACATTCCTGCAAAATCGTAATTTTATCAAGTCCGGCATCACGCTCTTCGTTTATTATTTTATATAGATTATCAAGTACTGAACTTCTGTCATTTGAATTATTTTTGAGAAGCTGTCCCGACTTGAGTGCGTACTCTAGCTTCTTTCTGTATTCAAGGTTCAGTTCGTTTGACAGAGCCTCGTATTTTTTTCGTTCATCTTTTGTCGTAAGAGAAGTTCTTACAGAAAGCTGTGAATTATAGGCTTCTGCTCTAAATGCCGGAGCCTGTTTTGGAACATTCGCACTCTCCAGCACAGCAGGAGCTTTTTTCTGCTGATGTACAGCAGTTGTCGGATAGATATTTACGTTTTGAAAATTCACACTAGCCATATACATATATAAAAACATTTTGGAGATAAAACTTGCGTTATTGTAACAAAATATTAAGCAAGGCGGAGCCATTTTGGTTCCGCCTTGCACTTTGAAACTATTATTTATGCTAATACTTTACTCATTTCTTGATATAGTGCTCTGATAGCCCTATCGGCTCTTTCTCGGGTATTTTCTGACGGATCCACTTCAGTTCGGTTACGAACTACCCTTTGACCATTGTTAATTTCTTCTTGCAAAACTTTATATGCAGAATTGTCTTCCAAGCCCATATCTCTTGCTTGATGCAGCAATGATTCCATTACGTGCAGCGTATCTGAGTATCTTATTTTATTAAATAAATCTTTTACTGAAAATACTTCTTTATTAAGGCCGCCGTCCGGATTAATAAATTGGCTGATAAATGAATATGCGGTTTTAGAATTAACATCATTCAAAGCTTCTTTGATTGCCCGATTGTCTGCCATTCCGACACCGTTTATTTCAGCTTTAACCAGATTTGCCAATCTGAAGCCTTCATTTCTGTCTTTTTCCGTAATAACATATTCAGAAGTTACGGGTTCGGAAACAGGCTCAAGGCCAGGTTTAGGAACAGGAAACGGAATCGGAAATGGTTTTAGCTCGGGTTTCGACTCCGCTTTGGGCTCCGGTTTTGGCTCCGGTTTCGGCTCCGGCTTCGTCTCCGCTTTTGGCTCCGGTTTTGGCTCCGGTTTTACATCCATTTCTTCATCTTTGGGAATATATGATTCATAGCCGCTGTTAATTAAAATTTGTATTATGTATTCCAAATCAGCTTTATTTAAATCTCCTTTTGTATTACGCAGCAATGCCGCAAGTTCTTGAGCTTCAGAATCGGTATCAATAGTTTTTTTATCCCCTAATCGTTTAGCAATTTGTTTTACAAGTTTTTTTGTATTTTCGGTAGTTACTTCATCTACCCGCTTCTGTTCCGCTTTTTGGGCATCTTCTCTTGCTTTACTTTCATATTCAATCATAAAACCTTGAATGTAGTTTTGTTCATGTACATTCATACTGTCTTTGTGTCCTGAAAGATATTCTGCCAGTTTGTAATATTCTTTTTTAGAATCAATCTGCCTTTTATGACCTTCAACTTTAGCAGTTTCTTTTACAAATTTTTGTACTGCTTCCGAGATTTTGCTTAAATCAACCATAAAAAGTTACTCCTTTCTTTTGTTTACACTGTTTCTTCTTAAAATTAGCTAATTTTTGTTACATTGAATGTAACTTAATACCTATTGTGTTACATCAGAGGGTAAAAATTACACCTCTAATGTAAGCACAATAAGCATTATTGCTTGTCTGTTTCTTTCTCTTTTTTTGCGAATTAAAAGAGAAAGAAACAGACGGAAAGAAAGAGAAAATACGCAATTGTTTTCTATGCCCATACGGGCATTTTCAGTATGCGGGCAAGCCCGCTCTCTTCCGCTCGCTATCGCAGTTTCACTGCACGCTCGCGGCGTTTTGTCTTTCATATGGGTATGTATTATTTTATGTCATCCTGAAAGATTAGAAAAACGAACAAATGTGAAGTTTTTCAAGCTGTTCAGGA
>CALUPJ010000044.1 GCA_944322555.1 Candidatus Gastranaerophilales bacterium
TGATGTAGAGACTACTCGTCGTTATTATTATCCATTTAAAGACGAATCTAAGAGTGATATAGAAAAAGTTGTTGAAGAGACCAGTTATGATGATGTATATACAAATTCCGCCGCAAGTGACCCGATAACGCACTGTAATTCGCTAGTAGTAGCAGTTATGTCTGCATTACCATTTACTTCAAAGGATTTTAGAGAATATCTTAATAATTGTTGTTCAGAATTAAAAAAACTTGTAATTGAACGCCATATTCTAGAGAAAAATCTTAGAAGATGAAGATTTTAAAACTTTCAAAGTATTGTAAAATAATATGTACTTAACTATAAAGCGGGTTAGTGTTTTATGATGAAACTAATCCGTTTTCTAATTAATAAACTTGTGTTAAAATTATCTTATGATTTTAAAAACTTTTATTGAGCCGCCGATTGATAATAATAATTACCTTATAACTGATGAGCAGTCTAAGGATGCTGCCCTGATTGATTGTTCGGCAGTGGATGATGATATAAGGCGGGAATTGGAATCACAGGGAGCAAAGCTTAAATATATTCTGCTGACACACGGGCATTTTGACCATATTGCAGGAATTCGCCCGGATAACGGAGCAAAGATTGTTATGCACAAAGCGGATTTGGACTGGCTTAATAAAACAAATCAGTATTTACCAATGTTCGGTATGCCTGAAATGACAATTCCTCAGATTGATATTTTTATTGAAGACGGAGATATTTTAAAACTTGGTAATACGGAAATCAAAGTTCTTCATACACCGGGACACACACAGGGCGGAGTTTGTTACCTTACTGAAGGCAAGCTGTTTTCCGGTGATACAATTTTCAGAGAATCCGTAGGACGCTGTGATTTGGAAGGCGGAGATTTCAATCAAATTGTAGACAGTATTGAGTCTAAAATATTTACTTTACCGCCTGAGACTCTTATCTATCCGGGACACGGCAGAATGACCTCGGTTGAATGGGAAAAAATACATAACAGATTTTTATAGGGAGTAATTGTGAAAAAGTGCAAAATTACTGTTCTCAAACGGAATTTTGATGAAGAACTTGCGAAAGAATACGGAGCGGAAGGAATAGGAGCTTGTCCTATGCTTAAAGAAGGTCAGGTTTTTTATGCGGATTGGGAATGTCCTAAGGGTTTTTGCAACGAAGCCTGGAAAGCTATTTATCAATATGTTTTTGCACTATCTCACGGAGCCTGCCAAAATGAGCTTTTCTACTACGGAGACTGGATTAGAAAACCGGGCGTTGCAATCTGCTCTTGTAACGACGGCCTGCGTCCCGTTATATTTAAAATAGAAGTCCGGACTGACAGTGATTCATAATTAATTTATGAAAAGAGCCAGTCTATTCCGGATTTTTTTAAAATCAGGAAAAGTGAAACAGAAGAAATTCTCTATGGAATTTGAAACCTGCTTTTTTCCTGCCTACTTGTGTATAAAATATGTTTATGTGACAATAAACTTGACCCTTTACTTTTTATACCGTTGAAAAAATTTTCCGACCGAAAGGTAAAGTGTTAGACTGGCAACAGTATGTATCGTAGTAGTTAGAAATATAAAGGAAACTAAGAAAATGGCTAGAAAAACTCCATTAGAAAAAATCAGAAATATTGGTATTGCTGCTCACATCGACGCAGGCAAAACCACTACAACCGAACGTATCCTGTTCTATACGGGTAAAACCCATAAGCTTGGTGAAGTTCACGACGGTGCAGCAGTAACCGACTTTATGGAACAAGAAAGAGAAAGAGGTATTACAATCCAGTCAGCAGCTGTTACGGCTGAATGGAAAGGACATCAGATTAACATTATTGATACCCCCGGTCACGTTGACTTTACAATCGAAGTTGAACGTTCACTGCGTGTATTAGACGGTGTTGTTGCCGTATTCTGCGCGGTAGGCGGTGTTCAGTCACAATCAGAAACCGTTTGGAGACAGGCTAACAGATACGAAGTTCCAAGAATGGTATTTGTTAACAAAATGGACAGAACGGGTGCAGATTTCTACAGAGTAGTCGACCAGATTAAAAACAGATTGGGTGCCAACGCATTCCCGATTAGACTTCCTATTGGTGCAGAAGACCAGTTCAGAGGCTTAATCGACTTATTCACAATGAAAGCTGAAATTTATACAAATGATTTGGGTACTGATATCAGAGAAGAAGATATTCCTGCTGATATGCTTGAAATGGCTCAAAAATACAGAGATGAACTTGTTGAAGCAATTGCAGGCGAAAATGATGATTTAATGGAAAAATATTTTGAAGATCCTGCTTCAATAACTGTAGAAGAATTGAAAAGAGGTTTAAGAAAAGCAGTTTGTGATAACAAAATTGTTCCGGTAACCTGCGGTACTGCATTTAAGAATAAAGGTGTTCAGCTTCTTCTCGATTCAATCGTGGAATTAATGCCGTCTCCGGTTGATGTTAAAGCTATCGAAGGTGAGCTTGAAGACGGAACTAAGACAGAAAGACATTCTTCAGACTCTGAGCCGTTCTCAGCTTTGGCATTCAAAGTTATGACAGACCCGTTTGTAGGTCGTTTAACATTCTTGAGAGTATATTCAGGTGTTATTACATCAGGTTCTTATGTTCTTAATGCTACAAACGGCAAAAAAGAACGTATTTCAAGATTAGTTCGTATGTATGCAGACCAGAGACTTGAAGAAACTGAAGTATACGCAGGTGACATTTGTGCGGCTGTAGGTTTGAAAGATACTACAACAGGTGATACATTGTGCGACGAAAAAGCTCCGATTATCTTAGAAAGAATGAGCTTCCCTGAACCGGTTATCTCTGTTGCAATTGAACCTAAAACTAAGGCTGACCAGGATAAAATGGGCATTGCTCTTCAAAAATTGGCTGAAGAAGATCCTTCATTCAGAGTTAAATCTGATACGGAAACAGGCCAGACCATTATTTCCGGTATGGGCGAACTTCACCTTGATATTATCGTAGACCGTATGTTGAGAGAATTCAAAGTTGAAGCTAATATCGGTAAACCGCAGGTTGCATACAGAGAAACAATCAGAGGAAATGCCGATCAGGATTCCAAATTCGTTCGTCAGTCAGGCGGTAAAGGTCAATACGGCCATGTTAAAATCAGAATTTCACCTGCTGAAGAAAATGCCGGATTCGTATTTGAAAATAAAATCGTCGGCGGTGCTATTCCAAGAGAATACATTGAACCTGCAAGAAAAGGTATGGAAGAAGCTCTCGAAGGCGGTATCTTAGCAGGATTCCCGATGATTGACGTTAAAGTTGAGCTTTATGACGGTTCTTATCACGAAGTCGACTCTTCTGAAATGGCATTCAAAATTGCAGGCTCTATGGCCATTAAAGATGGTGCAAGAAAAGCTCAGCCTTGCATTCTTGAACCGATGATGAAAGTCGAAATCGAAATTCCTGAAGAATTCACAGGTACAATTATCGGTGATATCTCCAGAAGAAGAGGCCGCGTTGAAGGTCAGGAACCTCAAGGCAATACAGGCAACGTAATTGTAAGAGCCGTTGTACCTCTTGCAAATATGTTCGGCTATGCAACTGATTTGAGAAGTAATACTCAGGGACGCGGAACATTCTCTATGGAATTCCAAAAATATGAACAAGTTCCTGCAAACATCGAAAAAGAAATTATCGAAAAATCAGGCGCAAGCAAAGGCTAATTAATAAATTAATAATAAAATAAAAAGGGAATTGTTTTATTTAAACAGTTCCCTTTTTTATATTTTTAGTTTACAGGTTCAAGGCATAACCAAAGAGTTCTGCAGCTTTTGCATTATATATTCTGCCATCTTCTTTTGTAAAAAGGTTTTCCCAGTGGCTCAGGGGAGTGCCGTCTGTTGAGAATGAGGGATTTGTCATCATCAATTGATGTGTACTTGTATCATATCTGAGCGGAAACAAGTCTTCCATTTGCATAAAACTCGGGAGTTTATCACTCGGATATTCGTACGCAAAAAGTGAAGAATTTATTCTGTTAAGCCTTTCTTCATAACTTCTTCCTCCTTCATCATTATCATTGGATACCTCAATTCCCGGAGCATATTCTTTATCATATTTCAATTTCTCTGACCAGCATTTTACCTTATCGTAATTATCCGGCGAAATAAAAGCAGTTCCGGTTGTAAGCCCGAGGTTTCTGTAACGTTCAAAATCTCCCGTGCTTTTTTCTCCCGCAAAACTTATTGAAGTACAGCCGGAACGTGCACGAATTTCGTACAAAATATACTGCATCTGTGAATAATCCGGCAGTGCCCCTACTCCCGTATAATTTCCCATATCATACCCGCCGATATGCTTTGCAGAATCTATAAATATAGCTTCAAAACCCGTTTTGATAAGTTTGACATGCTCGTTAATAAACAGTTCCTGATGTTCGGGATTCTTCCAATCAAAAACCTCATCTTCTTCATAAGGTTTTGCGACCTTAATTTGGTCTGCCGATATAACAGTTCTGAACCCAGTTTTTAAACCATGAATATGTGCTAAATCGTTAAATGCCTGAAATTGCTCTTCTCCTGCAAGCTCTGTCTCTCTTACAATGATATTTTCACTATAACCGGCATTCAACTTTATTCCGTAAATTGAATTTTCTTCATGCCCTTTGTTATAACCGTCACCGTAAATATTCGGAAAAATCTGCGAAAGAACAATGCAATTTGCCCAGCTTTTTGCCGAAGGCGGTATTGCGGGAAGGATTTTTACGGAACTCAATATACCGTTTTTTGTTCTGTTACCGTGCATTTCCGCGATTGCACGATTATTAATCTCTATGTAATTAGCACTCCTTCCCCATTTGTCCCCATAGTTCGGAGTTTCTATATTATCAGGGAATTCGGTATAAAATTCCAATGATTCATTTATAGTAACCAGAGATTCAACCGCCTCTTTCACGGTTCTGTTTAAAAGCTCCGACGGAAGAATCCCCGCGACCCATTTTTTGTTACCGGAAGCATAAATATGTTCAAGAGTTAATTTATCAGGTTTTAAAGTAGTATTTTCACCCGAATTTTTCAATAATTTGTTAACAGCATTTGACATATTTGTATTTTAAATTTTAAGATAGAAAAAAAATCCGCCGGAAGAATATTCATACCGCATATTTTTTCTTTGTGCTAAAATTAAATTGTAGTGTGTATATATTTTTATATAGAGGTTATTTATTATGAGAGTACAAAAAGCGGACATGGTATCATTTTGTCGTAAACCCAATCAGGCAGAGATGAAAGTTTATACCCAATCAGTTAATCAAGGCTTAAATTTGCTCGGGAAGCAAATGGATATCATTATTCACAATGCATCTGCCCCGGCAGTAAGAAATGAAAATACAGGTATAGGCTCACTTTTTTCTAAAACCGTACAAACTAAATTAATCCCGTTCTTACGCGCACACGGGTTTTCCGGTATTCAGCAGGAACCGAACAGTATGAGAAAAGTACTTGACAACTCTCCTTATGCACCGGAATCCAATGCAAAAAATGTTTTTATGATTCCATTAGAAAAACTTGCATCTGATGAATACGGAAATATTCTCTCAAAAAAAACCTTTAATGATATTGTAAAAAATAATCCGAATTCGGATGAAGTTGACTATAGATATGTAAGAGAAAAGTATGATATCGCTTTAAAAGAGGCTTATAATAATTCTAAAAATTCACCGGAATTTATAAAATATCTAAATGAAAAAGAACCTGAACTGGAAAAAGCAGCTATCTTCCACATTCTTGATAAAAAATATCAGGAACAACCATGGAATGAATTAGATAATAATCTGTACAACACTGCTGATAAAGAAGGCGCACAAGCCAGAATTAAGGAATTAAAAGAAAAATATCATGATGATTATAATCTTTTTATATTCAACCAGATGATTTTAGATAAAGAAACAAAAGCCGCAAACCTTTTGAATAAAAAACACGGTATTAAAGTAATCGGAGACTCTCCGGTTGCTCAATCGGCAGTAGATGAATGGGTGAATAAAGATTTATTTTTGGAAGGCAAAGCCATAGGCTGCCCGCCGGATAGTTTTTCCTCAGACGGACAAAGATGGGGTTTTAAGTACTATAAACCGGAAGAACTTTTCAATAAAGACGGTTCTTTAGGCAAAGCGGGAGAAATTTTAAAAAAGAAATATGAAGATTATTTTGCCAACTTTCCCGGCGGCATAAGAATTGACCATATTATAGGTCTTATTGATCCGTTTATATACACAGTTGAAAGCAAAAAAATGACACCGGAAAACTCGGGCAGAATTTTCTCCGTTCCGGGTGAGTATCAGAAACACTCGTTAGATGAATATGCCGAAATTTTAACAAAAATTGTTCTTCCCGCGGCAGAAAAACACGGACTGGACAAATCTTCCATTATTTGTGAAGATTTGGGAGACTTAACGGATCCCGTACGTGAAATTATGAAAAAATACGAACTTCCGGGGATTGCAGTAACTCAATATGACTATAGAGGCAAGGATGTACCCGAGAAAAATATTATTATGATAGGCTCACATGATAACCAATCGTTTTCCGAATATGTTGATAATCTTTTCGCAAACAGATATAACAACGATGAAAACAAATTTAAATTTGAAAGGAAAATAGGCTGGCTTGCAGAAGATACTGCCTGCAGACATCATAACCATGAACAAAGACACCGTTATTTTGAAGGAATAAAAAATGATAAATCTAAGTTTATGGCAGCAAGTTTTGCAGAACTATTCACAAGCCCTGCAAAACGTATTCAAATATTTTTTACGGATTTATTCGGTATTGCCAAAACATATAATCGTCCGGGGACAGTTAATGGCAACTGGTCTTTAAGACTCGGTGAAAATTTTGAAGATGATTATTATAAAGCCGCATCAGAAAACAAAGCACCTAATTTTCCGCAGGCGATTGCCACCGCACTCAGACATCGCGGACTGGATAAAGGCAACGAAGAATTGATGAATAATCTCGACAACTCGGCAAAAATTATTCAGGAAAAATAAAATAATCAATTTAAATCTGCCGTGAAAACGTATTCGGCAGGTCCTGTCAGAAAAACATCTCTGTACGGATTTACTTTGTTTCCGTCCCAGTCAATCTGGACAACACCACCCGGAAGTTTAACCTGAACGGAATTTTTAAGACAGCCTTTCAAAATACCTACAACAACACTTGCACAAGCTCCGGTTCCGCAAGCAAGTGTGATTCCGCAGCCGCGTTCCCAGACACAGAGTTCTATTTGGTCTGTTGATGTAAGTTTCACAAATTCAACATTCGTTTTTTCAGGAAATTCCGCACTTGTTTCAATAAGCGGACCGTATTTTTTTGCAAGTTCCGGCAAATTTTCTTCCGGTGAAACAAAAATAACAAAATGAGGATTTCCCATAGACACGGCATTTCCTTCAAAAATAATGTTATTTACCGCCATTTTATAACCCATATTATCCGCCGGAACAAACGGTATCCTTTCTGATTCAAGAATCGGTTTTGACATATTAACCCTGACTTCGTCATTATCCATTATTTGAGGAGTTATAATACCGGCAAGAGTTTTTACGGTAAATTCTTTTTTATTAACAAGCTTTCTATCATATACGTATTTTGCAAAACATCTCATTCCGTTTCCGCACATTTGCGCGGCAGAGCCGTCGGAATTGTAAAAAAACCAGCCTATATCAGCACCTTCGGCTTCCGTATTCGGAATAATAAGTCCATCCGCTCCGACACCGAAATGACGATCGCAAAGTTTTTTTGCAGCACCGGACATATCCATATCAAGTTTTAAGAATTCATTATAATCCAAGATTACAAAATCATTCCCGCAGCCGTGCATTTTGGTAACTCTCATCTTGCCTCCGTTTGGTTAGACAATGTCATAAAAATTTCTGACCTACAGTTAGATTATACAAAGGATTTTGGATTATGGCAATAAAATTTAAGTCTTATCGGAAAGAATAATTACCATGCATATTTTTATTATTTATATAGTACAATTAATATAAAGGAATTAAAGATTATGGCAATAATAAAAGTACAAAAAGGAACTAAGGATATATTACCCGCTGAAATGTCCGTGTGGCATTTTATGGAAGATACTGCAAGAAAGATTTTTACCGGATACGGCGCTAAAGAAATCCGCACGCCTATTTTTGAAGCAACGGAATTATTTGCACGCGGTGTCGGAGATACCACGGATATTGTTAATAAAGAAATGTATACTTTCGAAAAAAGCGAACGTTCTTTAACTTTAAGACCCGAAAATACCGCAGGTGTCGTAAGAGCTTTTATCGAAAACGGTATGCACAGGCTCTCCGCACCCGTAAAACTCTGGTATAAAGGTCCGATGTTCAGGTATGAACGTCCGCAGGCAGGACGCCAAAGACAATTTCATCAGGTCGGAGTTGAAGTTTTCGGAATTAAGCAGCCGACGGCTGACGCGGAAGTTATTTTAATGGCGGTTAATTATCTAAAAGCATTGGGATTAAATGATTTGAGCGTAGAATTAAATTCCCTCGGATGTCCGGAATGCAGAGAAACTTTTAAAACAAAACTAAAAGCGGTAATTAAACCCTATCTATCGGAACTTTGTCCCGATTGTCAGGCAAGGTATGAGAAAAACCCTCTGCGGCTTTTAGACTGCAAAGTCGAGGAGTGCAAAGCCATCTATGCAAAACCTGAAATACAGGAAATTATACAATCGGATTTTATTTGCGAAGAATGTGCCGGACATTTTAATGAACTGAAAAATTATCTTAATGATTTGAATATTAACTATTCAATTAACAAACTTCTCGTAAGAGGTTTGGATTATTATAACCGGACAGTGTTTGAAATTAAGTCGAACAATTTAGGTTCACAAAATGCCGTATGCGGCGGCGGAAGATATGACAGCCTTGTTAGAAATCTCGGCGGAGAAGATACTCCCGCAATCGGTTTTGCAATGGGAATGGAAAGACTGGCATCTCTCATCGGCAGCAAACCGGAGAATAAAACAACAGCTTTTGTGGTCTGCAATCAACCTACAGAAGCAATTAAACTTACGGAAGAATTACGCAGTACAGGTATCAGCGCAGAGTTTGACCTGACAAATAAAAAGTTTGTAAAACAACTGGAAAAAGCCTCTAAAGTCGCAAAATATGCTCTGATACTCGGAGAGGATGAACTTGCATCAAATCTGGTTACGGTAAAGAATCTTGAAACTTCCGAACAAAAAACTGTTTCAAAAAAAGATTTATATAATCTGCTATAATTTTCCGGCAAAAAAAAGTTTTTACGGAACTTATATAAAATATGATAATCTCAAGCTACAATCCCGCTTTTTGTGCAAACTTTAATTCACCGAAATTAAAGTTTAAACAGGCTGATTTTTTCGTCAAAATAAGAGGTTACGGAAAAAATAAAGAGTGGGCTAAAACAGTTATTGAAACCGCTGACACAGCAGTTAATCTGATACGAAACAATACTTCTGCAGAAAATATTCTAAAATATATAACAAAAGGTGTAGCTGATGCTAATCTTTATGAATTAAGTCTCGCCAAGCGTGAAAAAACCGGAATATTACGTGCTAAAAGACCGGGCTGGCATTATGTGGAAGACACCGAAATATTAACCGGATATGAAAAAGGCCGATATAAAAGCTATGCTCAAAGGCTTGATATTGTCGAGAAAAATCCGCTTTCAGAACCGAACCTGCAAATAGGAATGACGAGACCTACCGGATATCAGGATATTCTGCACGGAAAATCTATTTATATAAACAATTCTCTGGATTATGTTTTTAATCTTTGTAAAAAATTATTTCCTAAATATATTAAGCAGGATATTAAGCCGGAAAATATGGACGAATTCAATTCAACTGTTGCGGAAATACGCTGGGTACTTGCGCATTCTACTCCCTGGCTTCGCGGAAGTGATGCCATATCAAATGTATTTATGCGTGCCATATATAAAGCCGCCGGCATAAAAACTTATCCGCTTGCAAAAGGAGTTTCGTTGGATATGGAAGCATATTGCACCGAGCTGAGCGAATACAAGAAAAAATTTCCGGCGTTTTTTGAAACTCCGCCGGAAATTATTGAATAAATTTTTTATTTTCTATATCTACTCATAGATATAACCGTTGGTTAAATCTATCTTCAAAGGTCCTAAAAGTCTGATATTAACAATCTGTTCAGGCATTGTTAAGACTTTAGCGCCTTTAAACAGTTTTCTCCAAAAACCGATTTTGCCGGGATCAAGAGTTGCAACACCATAGAGCATAACAGCCTGATCATTCGGTGTAACCAGTAATTCATTTTTAATTATCACTTCACCGTTTTGTCTGAATAATTTTGCTCTTTGAACATGCTTTACCTGCCCCTTCAAATCGCTTCCCTGTTCAATCAACAGATATTTATCTTTTGTAACAATATTTTTCGGAACTTTTGCCGTATAGATATCTGTTACATTTGATATTTGAGAACCTACAACAGTTTCCATCTGAATCGGGAATATTGAACCTGCCGGAATTATACCTATAGAACCCTGAACTTTTACGTTATCAACAATGTATCCGTCTGCGGTTCTTTTCTGCATAGATTCAGCTAATTTAGCATTCGGATTAAGTTTAGCTTCCTGCATCATCTTATAAAGTATAGCTGCAACTTCTGCTCTGTTAGCAGGTCTGTCAGCTTCCAGCTTACCTTCATTTCCCGGCATTACAACTATTAAGTCCAATAATTGGGCTTTCCCTGCCGCAACAAGGAACCATGCCGGCATCTGAGTGTAATCTTCATAGCTTTTTGAAATTATTTCCTGAGCTCTTTGTTCGCTGATTTGCTGTGTTGTGAGAGCATTAACCGCAATTGTTATTGCTTCCGCTCTTGTAACGGAATCATAAGGTCTGAACTTTTCATCCTTAGCATCGGGAATCAAATCAAAATAAACTGCTTTTTGGATAATGTTATATGCCCAAAAATCTTTATTTATATCAGAAAAATGTATTTCCTGCGCCACATTGGCATCTTCCTGCCCGAGAGCTTTTATCGCCATTGACGCAAATTCTGCTCTTGTAACCGGAATATCAGGTTTATATGTTCCGTCAGGATAGCCGACAACAACACCGACTTCTGTCAGAAACTTGATTGACTGGTACGCCCAGTGATTTTCATTCATATCAGAATAGAACGCTTGTGCGGGATTGTTCAGCATAAATACGGTGCATAAAACAAAAAGCCCTTTTATCAGTTTTTTGAACATTAACAGTCCTCCTTTTAATTAACTCCCGTTTTACCTTATAGTACCTTAAATATATAGTTATTGCAACGATTTTTAACAATTCTACATAAAAAAGCAAAAATATTCCTGATTCTGTTTTAATATATATAGATGTGTGGTGTTTCGTATGAAAATATCTTCCGGCAGCAGTATAAATTTTTGCAGAAAACCTTCTGACAGCAAGGATTATAATCGTGTGCTGCAAGAAGGGAAAATAAAAGCCGGAAACAGAGGGAAATCAATACTGGCCGTTCCGGCTGCATCACTACCCGGCAAAGAGGGCATGGGAATTTTCGGCAGCCGGGAAAGTTTAGAATTTTTTAGTTTCGCAAAACAATATTGGGGAATAAATGAAATACAACTTCTGCCGGTCGGAAGATATCACCGGCATGGAGATAATTACCCAATCTATTCCGGAACATCAATGGATTTAGGCAGTCAGATGATTGATATCCAATCTTTTATCTCAGAAAGCAAATATCGTAATCTTATCGGGAATGTAACCGACAAGATAGACTACAACAGTGTTTTACTTCTAAACTCCGAGCGGGAAATAACATTGAGAAAACTTTTTGAGAGCATGGACACCGATTTGATACGGGAATTCGAGCAATATAAACAAACAGGAAACCCCATTTTGGAGCAGAAAGGACTGTATCAGGCACTTGCAAAACTTCACGGCAGCCGTGATTATAAAAAATGGAACTCTCTTGATAAAAACCTGTTTAACAGCGATATTGTAACCCCTATAGAGAGAGAAGAACGGATTGCCGAACTTCACAAACTTGCAGATAAAGAAATCGATTTTTATAAATTCAAACAATTTCTTGCGGACAAAAGTTTAAAAAAAGCAAAAGACAAATTAAACTCCATGGGATTGAAAGTTAACGGCGATTTAATCTGCGGATTTTCCTATGACGAAGTCTGGTCTAATCCCAAAGCATTCAGAGAAGGTGCTACAATAGGCTGGGGGCTTCCCGCTCTTGATTTGGAAAACCCTGAAGCAGAAAAACTCTTGCGGCAGAAAGTTGATTTTTATGCAAAACGTTTTGACGGTCTCAGAATTGATGCATCGTGGACTTATATACATCAGCCGCACTCAACTAAAGACTATGCAGACAAATTCCTCAATATTATTGATGACGAAGTAAAAAAGATTAAAGGAGAGTCATTTGATTTAAAAAACATTGTACATGAATTTGCCGCATCACATGAAGATTTCAATATTTATAACGGAAATACACTCAAACCGTACGTAAAAGACAGGGTAAAAGTATACACCTCAGACTGGCTTTCTTCGGGCTGGGGAAGCAATCGGAGCTTTTTAGAAAGAGGCTGGACAAAAGACAGTTTTATTCTCGGAGCAACAAACCATGATTCCAAACCGATAGAAGTTAGTGATGAACAGGCAAAAGCTTTAGGAGAAATACTGAAAATTCCTTCTGAAAAACTTACCGATAAAAAAGAATTCACCAAAGCAAAACTGGCAGAACCGATGTCCGCTTATAATAATATGCTTTTCTTCCGTGAAGCACTCGGTATGGAAGGGCATTATTCAAAACTCCGAATTCCCGAAAATTACGAAAAACAATATTTCGACAAGCTTGAAAAAGGCGAAGGTTTCAACCCGATGGATGCTCTGGAAAAATCTTTTAAAGCTCAAGGATTGGATAAAACCGAACCGAAACTTTATAAAAAAATAGTCAAATACCGCAAGATTTTAGAAGGTAAAAACAACATGCCTTATTGGAAATATACAGCCGGAATTCTATTTTCGGGAATTATTCTGTTTACATTGTATAAAATTTATACATCCAAACACAGATTGAACAAATCTTAAATATATAATATAATGACACTCAAAGGAGAGCAACATGGACGATTATAAAATAATTATTACCGTATCCGGTAGTGACAAAGTGGGAATTGTTTCAGGAATTTCTTCCGTTCTTGCAAAACACGGGGTTAATATTGAAGACATCAAACAAACACTTATGCAAGGTCATTTTGTAATGTTCATGTTATGTGATATACAAAAAGCCGGATTGAAATTTAAAGAACTCAAAAATGTTCTGATTGAAGAAGGTAACAGACTTGAGGTAGAAGTTTGGGTTCAGAAAAAAGGCATTTTTGAAAAAATGCACACGGTATAAGATGAATAATGAGCTTGAAAATCTTAAAAAAGTTTCCGATTTTTTTAAAAAATCAACTGTAAAAATAAAACTTATCAAACTTATAGAAAGAGCCAAAACTGAATATGACAGGTATGACTATAAATCCGGTTTAAGTACACTGGAAAAAGCTTATAAACTGGACAGCAAAAATCCTGTTGTATTAAGAGGTCTGGGTTGTATAAAACAGTTTCAAAAAGAATATGACAAAGCATTGGAGTTTTTTTCCGGAGCTGCAAAATATTCCCCAAACAAAGAAATTGAATATACTCTTATGGGTATGGTTTATTATCTTACGGACAGGCTTGATGAAGCAGTTAAATATTTTAATCTCGCAATTGATGAAAATGATGATTATACAGAAGCCTATGAAGGTCGAAATCAGGCAATGCTGGAAAACCATTTGAAACTTATTGATTTACAGGAAGCATTAAAAAAATATTTCTGAATTTAAGTCCGTCAACAATAGCGCATTGAGAGTTTAGGTTTAGGGTTACGACTCTGTATAAAACATTTTAATATTACGTTGGGACAATATGTAAAAGCAGAGTCCTGACGGAAAGAGAGGTTCTTATGCAGATAAAAATATTACTTGTTGAAGACCAGAAATTAATGCGTATAGGTATAAAATCATTATTCTGTGATTATCCGGAACTGGAAATTATAGGAGAAGCCGTAAACGGGAAAGAAGCCATAGAAAAAGCCCGATTAATAAAACCTGATATTGTTCTTATGGATATAGGACTTCCCGATATTTCCGGGATAGAAGCATCTAAACAGATACTTGAACATAATAACAATATAAAAATAATAATGCTGACATCCCATATTTCGGAAGAAGAACTCAATGCTTCCCTTATAGCAGGTGCAAGCGCCTATATTATAAAAGATATCGGCACTGATTTTCTTATGAATGTAATCAAAATGGTTAAAGAAGGAGCAATGTGGATAGATCCGCATGTAGTACCTTTTATACGTGACAAAAACTGCGGAATTATTCCTGCCCGCCAGCTTTCAAGAAGCGCTTTTAAAGAAAATCACTCAAACCTTACACAAAGAGAATATGAAGTTTTGAAACTTGTAGTAGACGGACAATCAAACAGCCAGATAGCGAAAACACTTACAATTAGTGAACATACGGCAAAAGCACATGTCTGCAACATAATTCAAAAACTTGTCGTGGATGACCGGACACAAGCTGCGGTTAAAGCTTTGAAAGAGGGTTTGGTTTAAACCGAGCCCTCTCTTTTATTTAGATAGCAAATTTTATTTTTTTGTGTTTTAAAATAAAGAAAATAAAAAAGGAGACCGGAAAATGCCAAAATTAATTGATATTGTCGGGAAAATGAGCGTTAACAATGTATTATCGACAAACATTGACAAATCAATGTACAGACTCAGAGCAAAACTGCCGCAAGAAGAACTTACTGTTAAAAATAAATTAAAAACGATATTACAGACTAACAACGGTAAACCTTTTTCTGCTGAAAGCTCCGGAGAATTTGCCGGCTGGAGAAATGAACTCAACAAAAAACCTAAATATGATTTTTTTGAATCGCAGCCTCTTAATAAAATAAAAGTCAAAAATGATAAAAAAAATGAAATGCAAACATTCAAAAAAATGATTAAATATAATGAATGGCTCCGCTCTGTTGATGAACGCCTGAAAATGCTCGGACTTAATATTTAAAAAGCGTAACAAAATATTAAAACCTACTTTTTCTTACATGTTTGGTGTAAAATGTAAAAGTGGATTTAATAGGAGAAGGACGGTCTGATTTTTGACCGGATGTGTATAAAATATGACAATACAAGAATGGTTTGACAAGCGTAAAGAAGCTCAAATCGAAAGACGAGCTAAAGAAATGAAGGGAATTGACCCGGAAACGCCTGAATTATGGGCAAAATGTGTTCACTGTGATTCCCAGATACTGAAAAGTGAATTAGAAGAAAACCTGATGGTATGTCCACACTGTGACTATCATTTCAGAATAAATGCAAGAACAAGGATTAACCAGCTTTTTGATGAAGGCTCTTTTGAGGAAATGTTTAAAAATGTTCTTCCTACAGATGCATTGAATTTTGTTGATACGGAATCTTATGCCGTAAGATTACAAAAAGCACACGAAAAAACAGGGCTTGATGAAGCGGTTATTACCGGCTTGGCAAAGATTGAAGGCCATAAACTTGCTGCTGCAGTTATGGATTTTGATTTCATGGGCGGTTCAATGGGAAGCGTTGTCGGAGAAAAAGTTACAAGAATTATGGAAAAAGCTCTTGAGCTAAAACTTCCTATGCTTGCAATTACCTCCTCAGGCGGCGCAAGGATGCAGGAAAGCGCACTTAGCCTTATGCAAATGGCAAAAACCTCCTGCGCGGCAGGCAAACTTGACGAAGCCGGGCTTCTTTATATTAATCTGCTTACGGAACCGACATTTGGCGGCATTACGGCAAGTTTCGGAACTCTCGGAGACATTATTATTGCCGAACAAGGCGCAAGAATAGGGTTTGCCGGCAGGAGAGTTATTGAACAGACAATAAGACAGAAACTTCCCGCTGATTTCCAAACTGCCGAATATCTTCTCAAATTCGGTCAGGTGGATATAGTATCAAAGAGGAAGAATTTGAGGAAAACTATTGCTAATATTTTAGATATGCACGGAGTATAAAAAAGAAATGTCAACAGTATTAGACTTTGAAAAACCTATAGTAGAAATTCAAAAGAAAATAGATGAACTTAAAAAAATGAGCGAAGCGTCGGGTATGGATTTGGACAGCCAGATAGAGAACTTTGAACGTCAGGCTCAGGATTACAAAAAGGAGTTGTATTCAAAATTGAAACCTTCACAAAAATTACAAATTGCAAGACATCCTGAAAGACCGAAATTTCTGGACTATGTCGAACTTATTTGCGATGATTTTATTGAGCTTCACGGAGACCGCGAAGGAATGGACGACAGAGCCATTATCGGCGGACTTGCTAAAATTGACGGCAAACCTGTAATGATTATAGGTATACAAAAGGGCAAAACCACCAAAGAAAATTTGGAATATAATTTCGGAATGCCTCAGCCTCAAGGTTACAGAAAAGCATTAAGACTTTTTAAACACGCAAATAAATTTAATCTTCCGATTGTTACTCTGATTGATACTCCGGGTGCATATCCGGGAATTAAAGCGGAAGAAACCGGACAAGGTTCGGCAATCGCCGTTAACTTGATGGAAATGTCAAAACTTAATGTTCCGATTGTGGCAATTATTACCGGAGAAGGCTGCAGCGGCGGTGCACTCGGGCTTGCGGTTGCAGACAGGGTAATGATGCTTGAGCACGCTTATTACACGGTTATTTCACCCGAAGGATGTGCTTCAATTCTCTGGCGTGATGCTTCAAAATATGCAGATGCCGCAGAGGCTTTGAAAATTACTTCCAAAGATTTACTGGAGCTTGGTATTATTGATGAAGAAATACCTGAACCGCTTGGCGGAGCACATACTGATTACAGTGCGGTTTCCGAAAACATTAAATCTTCCGTGGTAAAAGCTTTAAAAGAACTGGCGCAATATGAACCGGAAGAATTGAGAAACAAAAGATACGAAAAATTCCGTGCTATGGGAAGATTTGTTGAGTAAAAATTTTATGATTTAGAAAATACGGGGAAAATAAATTTTCCCGTATTTTTAATGTAAACTTTTGTAAATTTACTTTAATTTTATTAAAGTTTTTATTTAAATCTGCCGTTAATATACCTGTAAGATTAGGAGTATATTCATGTCTGATTCATTTAATATTTCATCTTTAATAAAATTATTTACAGGTTATGATTCTGCGGGCCCGAACAACGATAAAATCGATACACTTTTAGAATACAGCAAACTGGGCGGATATCTTAACGGGGAATATGTTGAAAGTACAAAATTTAAAAATTTATCCCGAATAAAACAAAATAAACTTAAAAAACTTTTTAATTCTGTAAAGGATGAGTTTAATAAAATTATTAATAATCCTGAGATTCTCCCTGAAATTACGGATGAAAATGTCGAGAAATATATAAATGAAGAACACAAGTTATATTATTTGGAATATCCGACAGAAGAACAAGAAAAAATGCTTGAAAAAATACAAAAAGCTTTGTTCAAGTATTTAATTGATAACGGAGCTGTTATAGATAAGAATATAACTCCCGACAATTGCAATTTTGGTTTTATTCTGAAAAGTATCAAAAAAGAGAAACAAATGGCAGAAGAGTTTAAAGCTAATGGTGAAAAAACTTTGAAACTGATAAATAATCCATACGATAATAACAAATTAAAGATAAGTGCTGAAAAATATATTGCCGAAAATAGTATCAGTCGGATAGAAACTGCTCAGACTGACCTTGGAAATGGCGAGTTTGATAAAGTTGCAATTCAAAAAACAAATACCTGCTGGGCGTTAGCCGGAATAAATTCTCTGCTTCAAACAGAGAAGGGAAAAAAATTGCTTGAAACAAACAGTTATTATGATAAAAAGACAGGGGTATTTGCAATTCATCTTCAAGAAGCCGAAGAGAACGGAATGCATGACGGAATTTATATTGTAACCCCTGAAGAAATTGCAAAAGAAAGTGCAAATCTTGCAGAGGGCGATGGTGATATAACTGCTTATCTCATTGCGATAGAAAAGTATTTTGAAGAAGTCAGAAACAATCCCGAACTTGAAGAAAAAATGGAGACTAAAAACAGTACAGTAAGAGATGTTGATGAAGGAAACTATAACTTCCGTTTCTTTGAAATATTAACAGGCGGTCAGTGTTCGCAATATCCAAGCTTATATAATGTAAAAATACAAAACGGTATAGGTAACGGTTCCGCTACAACGGCAATTGAGTATGAAACAATATATGATATTGCAAAAAATAAGAACGGAGCTTCGGTTTTAACTGCGGCTAATCATTCTATAAGCGTTGCAGGAGTAAGAAACGGAAATCTTTTAATACAAGAATCCAATAATAATCCGGGTTTTGCAGAAGAATTTTCTGATAAAGAACGTAATCATATAGTATTCAAGCCTTCCGAACCTATAAACGGAGCTCCGGCATACGAATTATCCAAAGAAGATTATGACGGATATATTAGTGCAGCTTCTTTTATCAGATGGTAAATTGATGATATAATATTTTTATGAAAAATTATTATGAATTAAAAATTTCCATTAATCCTGATATTGAAGATATTGTTTCCGATATATGTTTTTCAAACTTCGATTGTGAAGGTGTTGTTATGGCGGAAGAAGCATATAAGGACCTTGTTATGACATCTACAACCAGAGGAAATCTAAGAGTATTCTTAAAAGATTTAAACAATAATCCTGTAGAAGTTCTTAAAACAGAGCGTGAATTGTTGAAAGAACGCGGATTCACTGACGAAGAGCTTGGAAGCTGGGATATTACACTGGATGAAAAAGAAAATCAGGATTGGTCAAAAAAATGGAAAGAGAAATGGGACGTAACACATGTTTCTGACAAAATAGCAGTCGTTCCGAGCTGGATTGATTATCAGCCAAAGGCAGGAGAAATAACAATAACGCTTGACCCGGGATGTGCATTCGGAACGGGAACTCATCAGACAACGCAATTATGCATGAAAGCCCTGGAAAAATACCTCAAAAAAGGCGATACCGTTGCGGATATCGGCACCGGCTCCGGGATTTTGGCAATTTGTGCAATGAAACTGGGAGCAAAATTCGCTTACGGGTGTGACAATGACGGAAGCGTAATTGAAGTTTGCAAAGAAAATGCGAAAATAAATGATATAACGTACAACATCGAATTTGAACTGAATACGGCAGATAAATTAAATAAACAATATGATTTTGTCTGTGCCAATATTCTGCATAATGTCTTAGCTGAAATTATGGGTGATTTAAAAAATATCATGAAACCGGCAGCTAAAATAGTATTAAGAGGAATTCTGGATGAAAAAAAACAAATTTTTATTGATGCCGTAAAAAAATACGAACTGAAAATCGTTGAAATTATGCAGCAAGACCAATGGATTGCTGTCGTTGCGGAAAAATAGCCTCTCTCGGGAATGTATATTTTTTATCCCCGGTTAAAAATGAGGTATGTTTGATTCAATCTGGTATGATACATTAAATAAACCGTTTCTTAATCCGCCTGCCGAAATTTTTAAGCCTGTATGGATAATCCTTTATATTACAATATTTATTTCCCTTATTCTTTATACAAAACAAAGAAACAGTAATATTAAAGGATATATTTTTTTCATCATACAGCTTGTCCTGAATCTTATCTGGGTACCGCTATTCTTCGGTATGCATAATATTGCGGCAGCACTTGCGGATATAATTCTGCTTGATATATTTTTACTGCTGACAATAAAAGAATTTTATAAAGTTTCTAAAATGGCTGCCCTGTTTTTGGTTCCATATTTTTTGTGGATACTTTTTGCACTTTATTTGAATTTCAGCATCTTAATAAATAATTCGTAATAAGAATACGAAAAATTAACAAACATCGCCTAAATAAAAAGACTGTTTGTAAAACAGTCTTTTCTATATAACCACTTCTACACATATTACTTACGTAAGAAATCGGGAATTTGAATTTCAGAGAATGAAGTCGGCATTTTGGGCTGCGGAGTATTATTGAATGCACCCGAGAAAAACTCTGCTGCACTGATTGAACGATTTTCAACCTTTTCTTCAATCGGCATTTGAGATTTAAGTTCGAATCCCGTAGCAATAACCGTAATCTGAATTTCACCCTGAATATTATCATCAACAACAGCACCGATAATAACTCTTGCATCATCAAGAACCGCATCATTAATAATATTCGTAGCATCGGTAACTTCGTGAAGCGTCATATCCGGTCCGCCTGTGATATTAACAATAACACCGGAAGCGCCGTTGATTGAAGTTTCAAGCAATTGAGAATTAATTGCAATCTTAGCTGCTTCAATAGCTCTGCCTTCACCCGTTCCTCTTCCGATACCCATAAGAGCTGAACCGGAAGCAGCCATTACGCTCTTGACATCGGCAAAGTCAACGTTAATCAATCCGGGGATTGTAATTATGTCAGAAATACCCTGAACACCTCTCAAAAGAACCTCGTCAACGACGATAAATGATTCTTGAAGAGATACGCGTCTGTCAACAACATCCAATAATTTGTCGTTTGGAATAACAATCAGAGCATCAACGGCTTCTCTCAATTTTTCCAAACCTTGTTGTGCCTGATTTTGTCTTCTTTTACCTTCAAAAGAGAAAGGTTTAGTAACAACACCTATTGTAAGAATACCTAAATCTTTTGCAATCTTGGCAACTATCGGGGCCGCACCCGTTCCGGTTCCGCCTCCCATACCTGCTGTTACAAAAACCATATCCGCGCCTTCTATTGCGCTTGTAATTTCCTGCTGAGCTTCTTCTGCAGCCTTTTCACCAACCTGTGGTTCTCCGCCTGCGCCCAAACCGTTAGTTAATTTGGCGCCAAGCTGAATTTTATTTTTACAAGTCGAATAGTTCAAAACTTGCAAATCCGTATTCATTAACCAGAACTCAACTCCGGTCAAACCTGATTTAATCATTCGGTTAACTGCATTACCGCCGCCGCCGCCGACACCTATAACTTTTATCTTTGCAGGGTTTACGCCGGGTGCTGTTGACGGGTTTACATTATCAGATGACTGAATATTCTCAACATCTTTTCTTCCAAAAATATCAGGTCCTAAATTATCCACAATAATTCCTCTTTTACTTTTCTATACTATACCACTATATTAACATACTATTTTAAATAGAAACAAATGTAAAGTTTTATCCGAGAAATTTAATATAAATTTACATGACAAACTCATGTCCTTATTGAGATTAAGCCGTTTAATATTTTAATAAATCAAAAGGAAAGTCTTGCATTGTGTGCAAGACTCAAAAATATACATTTACCCCACTAATTTTATACCATACTATATCATGAAAGTCAAGTATTATATTTAAGCCCTGAAAATAAAGGCTTTTGAGGAGGTATTTAATTTTCTGCCAATTTTTCTCTGACAAGAGTTTCTATCTGATTTAATATATCAGGGTTGGCAGCCAAAAATTCTTTTGCTTTATCTCTTCCCTGTCCGAGCTTATCGTCATTAAAGCTAAACCAGGAACCCGCCTTTTTAACAATATCCAAATCAACAGCCACATCAAGGATATTACCTATTTTGCAGATACCTTTCCCGAAAATAATATCAAATTCGGCTGTTCTGAAAGGAGGAGCGACTTTATTTTTCAAAATTCTTACTCTTACATGGTTTCCGATGTCTTCGCCGTCGCCTTTTAATCCTTCTACGCGTTTAATTTCCAGACGAACGGACGCATAATATTTCAATGCATTACCGCCGGTTGTTGTTTCAGGATTGCCATACATAACACCGATTTTTTGTCTTAACTGGTTAATAAAAATAACTGTTGTATTAGTCTTCCCGATTATACCGGTCAATTTTCTCAAAGCTTTTGACATCAAACGAGCCTGAAGCCCCATTTGCTGGTCTTCCATTGAACCTTCTATTTCAGCTTTAGGAACCAGAGCCGCAACAGAGTCCACAACAATTACATCTACTGCCCCGGAACGTACTAACTCCTCCGTAATATCAAGAGCTTGTTCTCCGGTATCCGGTTGTGATATTAAAAGTTCGTCTATATTTACGCCCAAATTCCTTGCATATTCAGGGTCCAAAGCGTGTTCCGCATCAACAAAAGCCGCAATTCCGCCTTTCTTCTGGCATTCCGCAACTATATGCTGTGCAAGAGTCGTTTTCCCGGATGACTCCGGCCCGTAAATTTCTATAATACGTCCTCTCGGAATACCGCCTACACCAAGAGCCACATCCAGCGCCAGCGCACCTGTCGGAATTGTTTCAACACTCACGGCCGGCTTATCGCCAAGCTTCATTATCGCGCCTTTGCCAAAATCTTTTTCTATTTTCTCAATAGCAAGTTTCAGAGCTTTGCTTCTTTCATCAACTGTACTTGCCGCTGCTTCTTCCTTAACTGCCATAATTCCCGCCTTTTAATAGTTTTAACTGTTTTTTATAACATAAATGTTGTGTCTTCTTCTTTTTTGATATAAAAACCGCATAGAAGAGGTTTAAAACTGTTTAAAACATTTTTTAATTTAAAATTTTCTTTATTTAGTTCATTAACTTTATTTTTAAGATTTTCATTTTCCGTCTTGCATCTTACAAGTTCCAAAACAACATCATCCATACCTTCAAGTTTTTCATCAATAAGTTTTGTCATAGATGTTGTAATATTATTTTCCATTTTATTAAGAGTTTCCAAAAGCCCGTTAACTACGGCTTGTGAATTCGGCTTTGTCATTGCGGGTAATGCTGATTTTTCATTCATAGATTCCAAAGTTCTGTTTCCTTCTTTTCCATTCATTCGTGCTACTATTGAAGATTTTGCACTTCTTAACTTCTTTACTTCGTCAACCGAGAAATAAACTTGTCCTTTGTTATTTCTCCTCGGGGTAACCGAAGTTTTTTTACATAATTCAACTATCTCTTTATTGTCTACATTGAGAAGCTTTCTCACATCATTAGGTAAAAGTACTTTATTTAAATTTGCATTCATTTAGAAAATTCCCCTCTTTCTATACCCAATAGTTATTTTAATAAATAAAAAAATTTATTTCCACTAATTGTTACAAATATTTAGAAAGCATTTACAAATTGTTAATACAAAATTCATCTATTGACCTATTTATAAAAATAATATAAACTACCAGAGTAGCCATAGAATTTAGCTAGAATACAGGGAGGGATATAAATGGAATTTCAACATCAGCCGCTGAACGGTGCAAGTTATACTGATGCAGATATAAAAAGGCTTATTACGGAATATAATGTTCAGTTTATAAAATTACAGTTTGTAGATATAAACGGCCAGGTTAAAAATATGGCAATTCCTTCAGAACATATTGACAGAATCCTTAATAATGAAATTATGCTGGACGGTTCTTCTATTAAAGGTTTTAGAAATATCGAAACTTCTGATATGTTCTTCTATCCCGATAAAAATACCTTCCAAATACTTCCATGGCAGGAACATGACGGCAAAAACTCCGCAAGACTTATTTGCGATATTCATAATTCTGACGGAACTCCTTTTGAAGGCTGCCCGAGATGCAATTTAAAGAGGTTGATGGCAGAAGCTAAAAAACTCGGTTTTTCGATGAATGTAGGGCCGGAAGCTGAATTCTTCTTGTTTGAAAAAGATGAAGAAGGACACATAACTACCAGAACTCATGACAGAGCCGGTTATTATGACGTGGGACCGGACGATTTGGGAGAATCCGTAAGAGCAGATATTGTAAGTACTCTACAGGAAATGGATTTTGATATTGAAGCTTCTCACCACGAAGTAGCTGACGGACAGCACGAAGTTGATTTTAAATATTCAGACATTTTGACTACTGCCGATAATGTTGCAACATTTAGAGTTGCTGTTAAAGCAGTCGCCGCACAATACGGTCTGCACGCAACATTTATGCCAAAACCCGTATATGGTATTAACGGTTCCGGTATGCATTGTAATATTTCATTGTTTAAAGACGGTAAAAATGCTTTTTATGATGAAAAAGCGGAATATCAACTTTCCGATACTGCAAAGTATTCTATCGGAGGAATGTTAAAACATATCAAAAGTATTACGGCAATACTTAACCCGACTGTCAACAGTTACAAGAGACTCGTACCGGGCTATGAAGCTCCTGTATATATGGCATGGTCACTGGCAAACAGAAGCGCTCTTTTAAGAGTTCCGGCAAAAAGAGGTATGTCTACACGCGTAGAACTTCGCTCCCCCGATCCGAGCTGCAACCCGTATCTTGCTTTTGCAACAATTCTTGCGGCCTGCCTTGACGGCGTAAGAAACAAAATTGAACCGCCTAAACCGGTAGAAGCTAATATTTATAAACTTTCTGACAAAGAAAGAAAGAAAATGAGAATTGAATCATTACCGGGAAGCCTCAAAGAAGCGCTTTATTATATGGACAAATCTCTAATTGCAAAAACAGCTCTCGGCTCCCATATTGTCGACGAGTTTATGACCGCAAAAGAAATTGAATGGGATGCTTTTAGGACTTATGTATCTCAATGGGAAATTGACAGATACTTAGCCAGATATTAAGCATAAAAACTTTGCTGACTTATTTTCTGTCAAAAGCCGGAGAATAAATTTTATCGGATTTACAAATCCGATAAAATTATTTGTCAGCAGCCCTTTGTATTATGCCGCAAGCATCGGACCGTTGCATTTTTTATACAGCGCCATAACGTCATCCGGCAGTTTTGCACCGCTTACGAGTTCTGCATAAACATCAGCAATAAATTCCCCGATACTTGTCTGTGCGTACCACGAAACCTTACCCGCAGTCTGCTGTGTTGTCTGGTTTGTTAAAAATTCATATAAATCAGGAAATCTTTTCTGGAATTCTTTCGGGTTTTTATCAAATAAATCCTTAAATCCGTCATAAGTTAAACCTCCCCAGCGGTTACTGACATGATCAACTCCTTTTATTCGGTGTTTTTTACCGGCTTTTGTAATTTTCCTTGTTTTGACATCAAGTTCTTTGAGATTTTTTGCATAATCCTGCAAATGCCCCATTTCGTGATAGATTGTTTTTTCAGGGTTCTGTAATTTCATATCGTATTTAGTCCAAAAACCTTTTTCACGTACTTCAGCAGCCAAATCACACAGATAATCAGTTTGTTCTTCTGTAGATTTTTTTGAAAGAGATTCTATATCAATTTTTATACCTAATTTCTTTTCATAAAAATCTCTATTTTTTCAAAGTGTCAAGCGGAAAACGTTCAAATTGCCCATTTAACGCCTCATTATGCGCACTTATTGTATGAACCAGTTTCCGTTTATCTGCAATATTCATTCCGGCAGAATTTTCATAGAATTGCTTTATAAGAGACTCGCACTTTTTATCGGGTACCATTCCAACATTAAGCAACATAGGAATATCTATTTCACCATCTTTATTACTGAATTTAAATTTTTGTTTGCCATCACTATAGAAAAGTATTTTTTTAAGTTTTTCATCTAAAACCTTTGTATCAAAAAATCTCTTGTTGATTGCAAATTCACCAAAACGATTGGAGTATACGTTGCCACATACTTGTGCACTTACATCTTCTTCTAGCTCTTCAAAAATCAGCTTTTTAGGCATAAATAAATGACCTTTATTGGCATTTGCAACATCTACAAGGCCTTTATTTACATAGTTTATAGCGTCAAGAGTAAATCCGTCTCCTACTTCACCAATTTTTAAAACTTCTTTTGCAAATTTTATGCCCTCATCTACAGTCTTTGCTTCTTTAAAATCAATTTTTTCTGCAAGATTAACAAACTGCATTTTTTCGTTATACAGTTTAGTGAGTTTGCCTGTTTCATGTTTGCGGATTAAAACGCCGGCTGCTATAATTCCTGCAAGAGCGCTTCCCAGACCTATAGTCCATTTCTGCCATTTTGATAAACCCTTTTCTTTTTTGATAGTCTTTTCGGCAGAAAATTCCACGGTATCTCTGCTAATTTACGGAGCAAGAGTCGGCTGCGTCACAGTTACTACAACAGGCTTAGAGTCCCCCTGAAATATGTACGGACATGGAGTTTTAGTGTTTGTATAAAACTTTTCATTGCTAACCGGATAAATCATGAATATTTCTCTTTGAAAATTTTACTAACCTTATTATTATAAAGTTACTGAGAAAGACAAAATTGCTAAATTGTTACGTTTTGTAACAAAAAATATGCCGCGTCTCGGAATCGAACCAAGGACACAGGGATTTTCAGTCCCTTGCTCTACCAACTGAGCTAACGCGGCATATTTATTCTATTTTCACGGGGTTGGTAGAGCAAGCTCTACGTTTTCCCTATACGTTCCGCCTTCGTCTCCAACGGGGGAGCTAACGCGGCATATTTATTCTATTTTCACGGGGTTGGTAGAGCAAGCTCTACATTTTCCCTATACACTCCGCTTACTTATAACTTATATAAAAGTAATGCGGTCATTTTTTAACTTTTCGGCTTAAAATAATACCTCAAAAGCATATAATCTATTCTACCTGCTCAAAAATATTTATCAAGTATTTCTTAAACTAATTCTGCGGAGCAAGCCAGGCAGTTACATTACGCCCCTCGATAATCGGTTTCTTTTCAACCGTTATAGGGTCATTTGCAAGATCAGTTATAAATCTGTCCGCAAGTTCTACCGCTAAGGACGAATGCTGCATTTCACGTCCTCTTAGCATTACAACAAGTTTAACTTTATTTCCCTGAGCTATAAACTTTCTTATATTTTTAAGTCTTACTTCATAATCATGCGTATCAATTTTATAACGTACTTTGACTTCTTTGATGTCAATAACGTGCTGTTTCTTTTTGGCTTCTTTTGCCTTCTTTTCCAGTTCGTACTTATATTTTCCGTAATTTAAAATTTTTGCAACGGGCGGTGCCTGATTGGGACTTATAACTACCAAATCTAAATCTGCTTCTTCAGCCATTTTCAATGCTTGAGCTGTCGGCACTATCCCGTGATTATTTCCGTTTTCGTCAATTAATCTTACTTCACGTACTCTTATTCTTTCGTTTATAAGTGGTTTATCCTTTGCGCTTCTGACTGCGCCTCTGTCTTCGTTTGCGATGATTAGTCTCCTTTCTGTTATTTCACATTATTTATAATACCATGCTTTAGGCATTTTTCAAGTATTTGCAATATAGTCGGGGCTGATTGCCAGCCAGGTATATGTTTCATTAATCTTTTGCGGAATATCGGTTACAAAAGTTCCTCCGTAGCGTCCGCGGGTAAAAGCCAAATACCCGTCATCCGCCAGATTATCCAAAGCTTTTTTAATTGTCTTGGGACTTACTTCAAATATCTTTGATAGATTTATTATTGAAGGAAGTTTCGAACCAATTTCACAATTTTCAGCAATGTATGTGCGTATTTTTAATTCTGTTTTTTCATAATCATAAAGAAGATTTTTAACACTGCTGTCGGAAACAATCGTTCCGTAACGTCCTCTGCGGGAATATAGCACTCCTTCTTTGGAGAGTAGTTTTATTGCATCATGAATAGTTTTTATACTTACATTAAATTCTTCCGCCAATTGTGTATTTGTCGGTAATTTACTCCCCGAAGGAAAATTGTCGGATATATACACTTTAAGTTTTCCGGCAATTTTTTCTACAAGAGTTTCAGAATGTATATTTTTATATTCAAAATTTGCAGTTTGTATAATAAAAGCATTATTTTTCTTTGCGATTATTTTTTCAGAAATCAAACAGTTTATAGCCATTCTTAACGTTGTATTTGATATTCCAGTAATTTGAGCAAGCTTTCTTGTAGAAACCAGACAATCACCAATTTTATATCCTTCATCTGCCAGATATTTTTTGATAATTTCTACGGCAAGTTCACGCTTAGAAGTAAGTTTTGAGATACTTTGTTTTTCATACGGATTCTTTATATAAGTTCCTATACGCTGTTTGGATTCTATAAGACCACAGTCCTCAACACATCTGAATACATTTTGCATTGTGCCTTTGCTCACACCGATATGAAATGCCAAATCCCCTTTAGACGGTAAAAAGTCATATGGCTTAATCAGTCCGAGTTTAAGTTTCTCACGTATCCATTCAGCAAGCCAGAAAGATAATTTATCTACTTTGTTTTCATTGACTCCGAAATAATGAATATGCGGAGCCATTTCTTCCACTGTTATTTGTCTGGTTTTCATAAAAATATCTCAGGTTATTAGTTCTATGATACTCAATGATATAAAAACATTCAAGAAGCTGTTAAGATATATTAAGCGGGCGTTCGGAAAATTCCGAACGCCCGCGTTTAAACATTCTTCAAAATTGTAAACTATTTGCCGTTAACAACTTCTTTGAATTTTTTACCAGCTGAGAAAACAGGAACTGTTTTAGCAGGGATTTTAATTTCTTTACCGGTTTGAGGATTTCTGCCGTTTCTTGCAGCTCTCTTACGGGGTTCGAAAGTACCAAAGCCTACTAAAGTTACCTTTTTACCTTTAGAAACTGTTTTTTGAACTGTTTCAATTAAAGCTGATAATACTTCATTAGCTTCTTTTTGAGTAACTTTTGATTTTTTTGAAATTTCTTGTACTAATTCTTCTTTGTTCATTATAAAACTCCTTTCTTCTATTTACAAATTCTATTATACAAATAAAAATCAATAATGCAAGTACTTTTTTTCACGGAAAGACTTATTTTTTCTGGATTGCGGGCAGACAACAGAAAATCTCCGAAGTTCATGCGAATTCCGGGATAGGCTCAAGCTATTGTATTTATTGCATTTGGGGTTATTCTTTTATATTAACGATGCTCCCTTTCATATCAGTATTTATGTCATAAGCTTGTTCTATTTTTTTTTTTTTTTTAGACTTTTTGATTTCAAGTTCAATATTTTCCATGCCTTTTTCCAGAGTTTTTATATTTTTAAGTTCTAATTCTCTGATTTCATCCAGTATTGCATCCAGCTCTTTTTGTTGAACGGGTGTTAATTCAAGATATTTGCGCATACATTTGCAGCTTAAGAACAACTGTTCGCGGGATTTTATCATGGTTATTGCATTATCAAAGTCTTCATTGGCAATCATGCGGGCAATATCTTCGGAACCGTTTTTTAGCTGATTATATTGAAGCATGAGCTGCTCAAACTGTTGTTCATTCTGCATTATTATCCTCTCTCAGTGCAGGATGCCCGGTATTTTGCAACCCCTGTTCCCGCAAAGCTTCTTCCACTGTTATAATACCGCTTTGAATTTCTATTGCTTTTTGAAATCCCCAGCGAATATTTGTCAAATCTTCTATCACCAAATCTATTTTACTTGCATCCCTTGTTACATTAGCTCTGACTAAATTCATGCTCATTCGGTTATAGAGCCTGAAAAGACTTTTGGCAACATCATTTCCGTTTTCAAGGTCGATTGTACGCATTAATTCCCTAAGAATTTTGCGCGCACCATCAATATTTTCAGCCCGCTCTTTCAGATTTTTTTCCGCAATTGCAGTTTTAGCTTTCTGTAAAAATTGTAAAGCTCCGTCAAAAAGCAATATCATCAGTTTTTCCGGCGTTGCTGTCGTGATATTACTTGTTTGATATTGTTTTATATATTTACTGTACGGATTATTAGGTGCCATTTATACCTTCTTGTTTACAAATATACCTGAAGCCATATTCAGCTTTTGTACCAATTCCCCGAGCTCATTTCCCGTTATTGTTTCAATAAGCCTGTTTGTTGCAGAATCATATAATTCTATTATATCATCTTTTGCATTTAATTTGACATAAAAATCTTTGTTCGGATTTTCAATTTCCTCTATGTCTGTAATATCATCATCTTCTCCGGCTTCAGGAATTTCTTCCGCAAGTCCGTCTTCAAATTCCTCTTCCGAACTATCATCCGTCTGATTCCGGTTATCTTCCGGCGGTTTGCCCGTTCCTTCATCATCATCTTTCGGACGCACACGCTGATTAACACTTAAACTTTGTACCTGCCGCGTTTCATTATTAGTATCGGCATGAATGGCATGCTCCGTTTTGCTGGCATACTCGGCAGACGTAGATTCTTTCACTACGCCGGTATTTGCTATTGACAATCCGTCCATGCCCATTTTATGAAGCTTCCTTTACATATGTTAACTTATTTTAATATTATGATATAATCACTTTATAAGGACATCGTATAAAAGAAGGGTTATTTTTATGAGTAAGAGCTTATTTATAGATTTTATGGAAAAATTACTGGCTTTTCCTCTCTGGATTAAGCAGACAATTTTCTTAAATCTTTCCAATGACTTAACCAATTATTTAAGTAATGAATTTCTGGATGTTCAGGAAGGAGAGCTTTTCCATATTTATAAACCCGTCCTTTCCGATTTGGGGCAAAATGAGCTTCTTACAAAAGAATCTAAATTTGATGAAAGCATTTATGCTTTTATGAATTGCTGTTCAAAAGGCATGTCGCTGATTGAAATTGCAATTGAAAATAACTTCACGCTGGAAGAAGTTGCAAAAGCTTTCACATTCTGCAAAACCTCGGGATTTTTCTCATCTGAAGTTCCAAACCTTATTAGCGCCATAGCCGGCTTTATTGCAGGCAAATATCGTACCGGTGAATATTTTATCCGTGCCGGAAAAATGACAATTGAGCAGCTTGATGAAGTTTTGAATAAACAACAGGAAATGAACGAAGCCGGAAAACACGTCTTTATTGCGGAATTAATGGTACAAATGGGATTTGTACGTGAAAAAGATGTTAAAAGTATTATTTTTATGAAAGAAGAAGCCGGAAAACGATTTTCGCTTAACCCTGATGATATTCCGACTCTTGCAATGGAAAAAGAAAGTTATGATATCAGGGTTGAAAATACCCGTCTTAAGGAAGAAAACGAAATTCTTAAGCAAAAAATGGATGCACTTTTAACTTTCATTAAAGACCATAAAGAAGGTTAGAAGCAGCCGGGGCAGCGTAAATAGAATAATTATTTACCCCGTTATCAATACTTAAACGGTTTTACAGGTAAAATATGCGTATAGAATACATTAGAGACGGTTTGGTTGAAGAATTTCATGAAGGATTATTTATGCAATATTCCAAACCATATGAGACGGGAGCTTTTTATCTGCGTTCCTGCGCTAAACCTCTTCAGGCAACTCTTTTAGTTGATTACGGAATAGATTTGACCGAAAAAGAACTGGCTTTGTGCTGCGGTTCGCATGCCGGAGAAGAATGCCATATAGAAACTGCACGGAAACTTTTAAACAAATTCAAGATTAATGAAAAATATTTGAAATGCGGCATCCACGCTCCTCTATCACGTTCGATGCAGGATAAAATGCTATTGAACGGAGAAAAGCCGGCAGCATTACATAATAATTGTTCGGGCAAACATATCGGATTTCTTATTATTTGTAAAAATTGCGGCTGGGATTTGGAAACATATTACAAATCCGGACATCCGCTCCAGAAAGCTATAAAAAATAAAATTAATGAATTGTGCGAAGTTAAAGACTCCTATCCTGAAACTACAGACGGGTGCGGTGTTCCGATTTTGAGCATGCCTTTATATAACATGCTTATCGGGTATAAGAATTTATTAGAATACGACAAAATAATACGTGCAATACGCAATCACCCGTATATATTCGGAGGAGAAAACCGTTTGGATACGGAAATTATTGAAAATACGGATAATCTGATTGCAAAAGTCGGTGCAGGCGGATTATGTATAGTTTTTAACATAAAAGAACAGGACGGCTTTGCTGTAAAAATTAACGATTGTTCAATGGAAGCAAGAAGAATTGCTGTTCTGGAGATAATAAACCGTCTCGGCTGGGGAAAAATTAGCTATAACAATAAAATCAAAACTCTGCACGGACAAATAGTCGGTGAAGTTAAATATGTTCCGTAGTTTTAAGAGTTTCCTCCGTGCGGATGAGCTGTTTCATAGACATCACGCATATGTTTTACTGATATATGAGTATAAATCTGAGTATTAGAGATTCCGGCATGCCCTAGAAGCTCCTGAACAACTCTTAAATCGGCACCGTTTTCTATAAGTTTTGTAGCAAAACTGTGTCTGAATACGTGAGGAGTCACTTTTTTCGGAAGCTCTATTTTTTCTACCGTTTCATTAATAACTTTTCTTATTGTTTTGTTCTGGAGCCGAAATCCTGTACTGTTAATAAATAACGGCGTATTTTCATCAATTTCTCCGGTATTATAGCCCGGTGCAATAAGTTTTCTTGCGGAATTTATATATTGAACAAGATATTCCTTGGCTCTGTCGGACATCAAAACAATACGTTCCTTTGCACCTTTACCGAAAACTCTTATTTCATTTTCTTCCAAATTAATATCACCAAAGTTCAGATTACTGAGTTCGGATACACGCATGCCGGTTGCCCACAAAAGTTCAAGTATAACACGGTTACGAAAACCCGCCGGAGTGTCAATTTTTACATTATTTAAAATCTGTTCAACTTCATCCGGCGTTAAAAACTTCGGCAGAGATTTAGGACGTTTAGGAGCAGAAAGAGAAACGGCAGGATTGGAATCCATATATCGTTCTCTGAATAAATATTTATAAAAAGTTCTTATAGAAGCTACTTTCCGCGCAATTGTAGTTTTTTTATAATCAAACCGCTGTATAAAATGCAAATATTCTCTCAATTTATCAAAATTGACATCAACACAACTTTTGCCGTCAAGCCAGAGTATAAAACTTATAATATCGGAAGAGTACGCATCCAGAGTATGTTCGGAAAAATTCTTTTCCACACTCAAATATGTTTTAAAACCCTCTATGTATTCTTTTTCCCGATTTTCCATGCGTTTACTTTTTCTCTAATCTATTATACAATATCTGTACTAAACTTTGAAGCGGAAAATTATGAATATTTTTAAGACATTTGAGATTTTTTTAAAAGAACCCCTTAGTATTTTAAGGGATAATTTTATTCAAATCGTAAGTATTCAAACAGATAATATTTTCGCACATAAACCTTCAATAGACGTCAGCATTTTAAAAGATAAAGCTCAAATAACCGTCGTTAATAATGAAAAATTGTACAAACTGCTCTCAATAGTAAATCATCGGGCAGAAAAGAAAAAGGAGATGGAAAAAGAACATGAAACAGCTTAATGCAAGCTTTATAATAAGCGCAGAAAAGGTTTCTCAATGCCCGGATTTTTCGCTGCCGGAATTTCCGCTCCTCGGGCGTTCCAATGTCGGAAAATCTTCTTTTATTAATACTTTATGCAACAATAAAAAACTTGCAAAAACATCTAATACTCCCGGAAAAACAAGATTAATCAACTTTTTCAACTTTTCGGACAAATTTATGATAGCTGATTTGCCGGGATACGGGTATGCAAAAATTTCCAAAGAAGCGCAGGCAAGGTGGCAAAAGTATTTGGAAGAATATCTTCTAAACAGAAAACAGATAAAATCTTTAATACAGTTTGTTGATGCAAGGCATGATATTCAAAAAAATGATTATCAAATGAGAGAATGGATTGAAAATTATAATCTGCCGATTTTTACGATTGTGACTAAAATTGACTATATTCCCAGAGGAAAAGTGCAGACAGTAATTGCAAATGTTAAAAAGAAATTCAAAGGTGACGTAATTCCTTTTAGTGCCGTTGACCGCTGGTATTGTGAAAACACAATTGAATATTTACTAAATTTATGTGAAAATAATTAGGTTAGGGGTGAATTTGTGCTAAAAACAGCAGATAAAACAGAATTAAACCAGATTTCACTAACAGGCGCAAGAGCGTTGGTGCTTATCGGGCTTTTAATGGAAGCTCCCCGAACGCTGGACGAAATCCGGAATATTTTTATTGAACTCAAATTAATGGAAGATACCAATTCCAGTGATATTTTGAGAATTGACCTGAATACTCTGCGTACAATGGGATGCGAAATTTCAAGAGCCAGTGCAAAAACAAAATTCAGATATGTTCTGAAAAAACATCCGTTTATGCTCGGAATAACTTCCGAAGAAATCGGAAATCTAAAAAAGATTTATAAAAAAATAAAAGATAATTCTAATTTGCTGTTAATGCTCAAATATGATGAGTTTTTCAAAAAACTTGCCGTCTATATTGATGACGAAAATGTAAAAGAAGAACTTTACGGAATTTCGGTTCTTAAAAATTATCAAACAGATTTGATAAACGAACTTATTAAAGATTGCCGTCAAAACCGTATTTTAAAACTCTTATATAAAAGTGCGGGCTCAAAGGATTATACGGAAAAAGAGATTACGCCTCTGCGGCTTGTGTACCGGAATGATAAAGTATATTTGTGCGGTTACGACCACAGCAAAAAAGAATCCGTTGTTCTTAATATAGCAAGAATAAAGTCAATCTTGTCGCGAATTGCGGGAAATGATGATATAGAAGTTAAAACTACAAAGATAAAATTCTTCCTTAAAAGTTTTGGAATATCAGAAATACAGGAAAACGAAACTATTGTAGAAAAATCGGAAAAAGGCTTCTTAATTGAAGGAAATTATTATAATGATTTCTGGGCAATGCAGAGAATTTTATCATTCGGTTCTGACTGTACCGTAATTGAACCGGAAGACTTTAAAGAAAAAATAATACAAAAGATAAAAAGTATGAGGGAGATTTATCATGAGTAAGCTGTCAATTAAGAAAAACCTCTCCTCAATTCAGGTACTAAAAACACTGCAAATTCTGCTTCAGGGTAATTTTTCCATGAGTGAACTGGTAATAAAACTTAACAAAAATGAGCCGGAACCTGTATTTAATAACAGTGTTATAAGCAAATATATTAATACTTGCAGATTTTGCGGAATAGATATTCCCAAAATTCATAATAAATATTTTATAGCAAGTATGCCGTTCGGCTTGGAGTTAACCACCGGCGACATCAATTTACTTGAAAATCTGCAAAATATCGTAAGAACGGAAATGTCACAAAAATGCAACAAAATTTTTGATACATTTATTGACAAATTAAACAGATATTCCAATAAAAAAATCGTACGCATTGAAAAGGATAATAAGAAGGTTTTTTCCGAACTGTTTGAAAATGCCGTGTCGGATAAAAGAAAAATCAGACTTATGTTCAAAAACCGCGCCGAAATGGAATGTATTCCTTTAAAAATACAGGATAATCAAGGTAAAACTTTTTTCAATGTTCTGTATAAAAATAAAGAGCGTATGATTTGGGCGGGAAGACTTTCGGGTATGGAAGTTTTGAGCGAAAAATTTGTGCACAATTTCAATGAACCTTCCGTTGTTTTTGTACTTAAAGGAAAATTGGCTGAAAGATATACACTGCGTGAAAATGAGCAGATTATGTCATCATCTCTGAATGAATTAACAATTTCCAATAAAGGTGAAAATAAAGAAATTCTGTTTGCAAGGCTTCTCAGATATGATGACAAATGCGAAATAAAATATCCGCATTCGTACAGAGAAGAAATGGCGCAGCTTCTTGATAATATGCTTAGAAATTATGGTGAGGTGTAATGCTTCTTGTAATAGACATCGGAAATACTAACATTACACTCGGAGTGTTTGAGAATGAAAATCTTGTAGAAACATTTCGTCTTGCGTCCGATAAAGAATTACCGCAAGAAGAATATGAGATTTTACTGCATTCTCTGTTCAAAAAATACAGTATAAAGGCATGTATTATAGCCTCCGTTGTGGATGAACTGACAAAGAGATTAAAACACGCTTCAGATAACGTATTTCATATAGATTCGCTTGTTGTATCAACCAAATTAAATCTCGGAATTCAAATAAAATTGAAAAATCCTAAAGAAGCAGGAGCAGACAGGATAGCAAATGCCTGCGGCGCATATATTTTGTACCGGAAACCTGCAATTATTGTTGACCTCGGGACAGCTACAACATTTGATATCATTGACAAAGAAGGATGTTTTATCGGCGGTGTAATTATGCCGGGGCTTAATTTACAATTTCGGGCATTAAACAAAAGTACTTCTAAACTTCCCAGAATTGAAGCGGATACTGTAGACAAAGCTATAGGTAACAATACAGCCGATGCAATTTTATCGGGTGTTATAAGAGGTTCCGCCTGTGCAATAGAAGGTTTGATTGAACAATGTGAAAAAGAACTCGGAGAAAATGCAGTTATAATTGCAACCGGAGGTTATTCAAATCTTATTTCAGAATATATGACACGCAAATTTGATTTTATTAATCCTTATCTGACCCTTGAAGGCTTAAGGTTTTTGTATGAATTAAACAAAGAGGAAAGTTAAATCCTAAATACAAAATGCTGTTCCTGCAGCCGAATTTCAGTTCTAAATATTATTTCACAAAAATCTGTTTTTAAAATAATTTGTCTAAATCAAGTTTCATGGGTTTATCCGGCGGTGACATTTTATACATTTTATCTGCAAAGTTTTTTATATACCATTTACTCAAACCAAGTTTCGTAAATGTTCCGTTGTTACTCAATTCTATTAATCTATCAATATATTTCTGGCAATTTTCATAACTTTCAGGATGCTTTTGAAGCTGGGTTGACATTCTTCTGTGTGCCCGTTCATTATTAGCAAATGCTGTCGCCAGAGCAAGGTTATTTAAAATATCTTCACCGCCATGCAAAGCCGGAAGTATATGTTCTGCGGTTCCGATTGATTCACTTATCAAATCATAACCTATTTTCTCAGAAGAATTTAACGCCGATTTCATAATAAAAGCTGAAACTTCTTCTTTCGCAGTTGGAAGCTTTACTGCAATTTTTTCCATTTCACGAGTTAACTTTAAATTTTTTTGTTTTGCGAGAATTTTTTGTAATTCATGAATAAAAACCTTTCGGCTAAACGGTTCCACAACCGGAATATTATAAAGACGTGATTTTGTTGACATCATAAGTTTATTCAATTCTTTATTTTCAGCAAGCGGAGACTGCATTATAACTTTAGTCATCTGTCTTAATTTTCCGGCTATTTGTCTTGTTTTGTCAGGTATATAATTTTCGGAAACTGCCGCATGATTTTCAGGAATTGATTTTGACATATTTAATAATTTTTTCATTACCTTTATTTCAGAATGTATTCCGCGGCTTTTAATCTCCGGCATAAATCTGTCAAGCTTGTATCTAAACTCTTTAGCACTAAAAGGAATTATTATATCTTTATCGTACAAACGACTATTTGTAACAGCCATAAGTTCATTGAATTCCTTTAAAAGTTCAGGCGGAAGATTTTGAGCCATTTGGGTTAACTTTTCAAAAATCGGAGCCTGCTTCTGTCTCAAATCAGCCATTGCGTCAGGAATTCTTCTATGTAAAACATCTTCTAGCCGCATATTAGGAAATTTTTTTGCATCCTGCTTAATCATTAAATAAATTTCTTTTTCTACGGGAAATAAACTTGCTTCATATTTATTCATTACTTTAATAAGTGATTTTAAAGGAAGTGAAAAAATTTTTGCCTGTAATATATGACGCACCTCCTGCGGATCTATCATAATTTTACCCGTATACATATCAGGTATTTGATATGCCAGAAGTTTTTTAAGTATTACAATATCCTGTGCCGTTTTACCCTTAAAACAAACTGTATCCGCTTTTAGAGAAGATATTCCCAATACTCCGTATTGGGAATAATCATTATGATTATTCTTTTTTGGACAAGTCGGATTAAAGATATTAAAATTAACTGGTGTAATTCTCACAATAATACAATACTTCTAAATTAATTTTTTTGCCAGAATGTAAATAAAGTGTTACAAAGATAAAATACGGAAAAATTGAAAAGTGATGATTTTCCGAACTTTTTCAAATCCGGTTTCAGGTGAGTAAACATAGGTAGTGTGCTATCACGTACATAACCTGATGTGAAACTGACTCCGAAAATTTACGGGATTTTGCAGGCACAAAATAGGGCGGAAATGCTAAAGCATTTCCGCCCCTCGAATTTAAAGCCGCAATTTTATTGCGCAACCGTTTTGGTTGAAAGTTTTCTGTCTTCCCAAATATCTACAAGAGTGGAGCAGAAGAAAATACTTGAATATGTACCTACGGCAATACCGAGAATCATCGCCAGTACAAAATCCCTTGTTGTTACACCGCCCCAGAAATAGAGAGCAACAAGAGTTATCAGAGTTGTCAGAGAAGTATTAATACTTCTTGCAAGAGTTTGGTTAACACTTGCATTCATTATTTCGCTAAAAGTCATTTTCTTTGAATAATATTTTAAATTCTCACGAACTCTGTCAAATACAACAATAGTATCGTGAACCGAAAATCCTATTACCGTTAAAAGTGCGGTTACAAACAAAGCATCAATCTGAACATCATAGAATAAACCCAGAAGTGAAAATACACCGCAGACAAACAAAGAGTCGTGCACCAGTCCCAATATTGCCGAAAGCGCATAGTCAAACTGAAATCTGAAAGTCAGATATGCAATAATTCCCAAAAGCGCCAGCGAAAGTGCAATCAATGAATTTTTAAACAACTCCATACCGAGTGTCGGACCGACAGATGAAACCTGAACAAGTTCAGGGGCCTTAAATTCACCGGATACAATATTGGTAATTTTATCCTGATCGGCAGAACCTTCTTCTATAAACTTTGTTCTTATAGAAAGAATTGATTTCAAATCCGTATTCTGCTGTGAATTTATATTGATTATCTGCAAATAAGGATTACTAATCCCGCCCTGCTCAAGCTTCTGTCTTACATCAGACAGTTTTTCATTGGAAATATTTTCTTTTACACCATATTGCAGTGTAGTTCCGCCTGTATAATCAATACCGACTTTCATTGGTGTATGCGTCGGATAAGTTATTGTTGAATAAATCATTGCAACAATTCCCGGCAAAAGAAGTACTGCTGAAAGTGCCAGGAATAAAAATCTGTATTTTACTATATTTAATTTCATTTTAATTTCCTTTATTTCTGTAATCTAACCCGATAAAACTTAGTCCAATATACCAAATTTAGCTTTTTCACGCTTAGTCTCAACTGCCTGAAATCCTTCGTTGATTTCGGAAGCCTTAAGTCCGAACAAGCCCGGATGAGTCAGTTTTCCGGTTCCGAATATCAGATGCATAAAGTTTTTGGTAATCGTTATTGCACTGAACATTGAAACAATAACACCGACTGCCAGTGTTAAAGCAAAACCTTTAACAATGCTTGTTCCGCAGCAGTAAAGTATTGCGCAGGTAATAATAGTAGTCATATTGGAGTCAAAAATACTTGTAAATGCTCTGTCAAAACCTGCATTTATTGCCGTAAACAATGTTCTTCCGGCTCTCAATTCTTCTTTGGTTCTTTCAAAAATAAGAATATTGGCATCAACTGCCATACCGATACTAAGAATAAAACCTGCGATACCGGCAAGTGTAAGTGTTATCGGAATAGCTTTAAACAATGCAAAGAGCATTAATCCGTAAATTATAAGAGCCATATCGGCAATTAATCCGGGTGCCCTGTAGTACAAAGCCATAAACAACATTACAAACCCTAACCCGATAGCACCTGCTATTTTTGATTTTGCAATACTATCTGCACCGAGAGTCGGACCGACTGTGTTTTCTTCTATAATTTTAGCGGGAACAGGCAATGCACCGGCATTCAAAAGGTCAACCATTTTCTTTGCTTCATCATAAACAAAGCCGCTGTCTCCGCCGGAAATTTGCGCTCTTCCGCCGGTAATAGCCTCTCTGATTACCGGAGCCGACTGCAATTCTCCGTTAAAAAATATTGCCATTGGCTGACCGACAAGTTCTTTCGTTAATGCAGCGAATTTCTTGGTACCCTCGCCATTAAACTCCAAATCTACAACCCATTGACCGTTTTGTGAATTTGTACTCAGATTTGCTTTAGATAAATCCTTACCTGTTAAACCCGTAGAAGCCCATTCTGTTTCTCCGTCTTTAACAACCGGTTTTCTAAAATCCAGTTCCGCTGTTTCACCAAGATATGCTTTTGCCTGATTTAAATCCGAAACATCGGGAATTTCAATAACGAGTCTTTTATCTCCCGCTCTTTGTACAACCGTTTCTGAAACACCGAGTTTGTTAACCCTGTTTTCTATTGCAAACTGCAAACTCGACATCATATCCGGCGTAATTTGTGCTATTGTATCCGTTGTTTGTGCTTCCAGCACCAGTCTTGAACCGCCGACTAAATCCAGACCGAGTTTTGTAGGCTTAACGCAAATTGTCACGATTGATGCTATGACAATAAGCACAATTGCCCAAAACATAATCAGTTTATTCTTCATTTATATACTCCTTTTTTTAAATTTATTATTATAATTTTATCCCAAGTCCGAAAATTAAAATCTTACCCGACAGACTAAATGGAATCCAGCGTAAAGTATAATTCCGTTTTTTCCGCCTTAGTCAACTCGACAAGAGGCCGTCTTACAAAATCTTCAATTATTCCGCGATATGCAAGCGCTGCTTTTACCGGAACAGGATTAGGTGCCATAAACAGTTTTTTAAATATCGGATAGAGTTTTTGATGCATATTTCTTGCAGTCATAACATCTCCGGTTTTAAAGTTTCTAATCATGGATTTGATTTCTTTACCGAAAAGATGAGATGCTACGGAGATAACACCGTGTGCACCCACTGAAAGCATCGGCAGCGTCAGGCTGTCATCACCTGAATATATGACAAAATCTTTAGGGCAGTTCATCTTCAAATCCGTAATTAAATCCATATCACCAAAACTCTGTTTTAAAGCTGCAATATTTTGATATTTTCTTGCAAGAGTTTTAATTGTATCTACCGCCATATTCACTCCCGTACGAGAAGGAATATTGTATAAAATTACCGGAAGTTCGACAGCTTCCGCAATTGCCGAAAAATGCTCTATCAAACCGCTCTGTGACGGTTTATTATAATAAGGCACAACGGAAAGAATTGCATCTGCACCTTCTTTTTCCGCTTTTTTAGCCATCATAACAGCCGTTTCCGTAGAATTGGAGCCTGTACCCATAACTACCTTGCCTTTACCGGCAACGGCTCTTTTTACACTGCAAAGAATCTCAATTTCTTCATCATGTGTAAGCGTAGGAGATTCACCCGTTGTTCCCGTAACAAGAACGGCATCGGAGCCGGTATTAACAAGCTGATACGCAAGAGCTTCAACTTTTTCATAATCGACTTCTCTTTTTTCGTTAAACGGAGTGACCATAGCTGTTATTACTTCACCTGCGTCGTATCTCATAAATTTCCCTTTCTATCCTGCTCCTTTACCAACTCTTATTATACTACAGAAGTTCTTTAAACTCATGAACTTCCAATGTTTTATTTCCGTATTGAAAAAGACCAATCTGCGAAGTTCCGTATCTGTGAGTCTCATTAAATTTGTATCTGAAAGAAGTATCAGCAGCCATGCTGATTTTACCAAAATGTTTTAGCGAAATCAGTTTTTTAAGCTGTTCCATATCATCTCCTGACTGAACACATATTGCATAATCTAACGGTGCATTTGAATGCAGTACTTTGAAAAATACATCCAAAACATTATCTATACCGTTAAAATTATCGAATTGATATAAGTAACCGCCTTCAAAAAACATTGGTTTCATTGAAAGTTTTTTCTCTATAAACTCCGTCATAAGCTTATTTTGTTCATCGATATTTATATTCAATTCCCTGTGCGAAAATTTAGGTTTTATTACCGTATGCACGGATATCATATATTTGTTAACTTTTTTTTCTTCGCGCGTAATATCTTCTTTAAATTTTTTATTCATTATGGTTTCTTCTGTTTTTTTACAGATAAAATGCGTACTCCGGTAAAGTCCTTCAATAATATTAACAAGGAGAATAACCCAGTTCATACTATATGCAAGAATTGTCAAAATAATTAACGCGCTTAAGTACTTAAGTTCAAAAACCGCTCCAAAAAAGTTAAATGAAAACGAATAAATTTTGTTTGTTGTTTTAATAAGCCAGGCAAAGAAAGGGGTAATAAATCCGAGCCATTCCCAATCGGCGGAAGTCAAATTTTGAACCCAATACAGGAGAAACAATATAATACAAATCGTTAAAACAATTTTCATAAAATGTAAAAAGCTTTTTAAAAAATTGAAAAATCCGATAATAAAATTATGCATTATTCCCCTCCGAGACAAATATTATCAATTAACCTTACGCCCTCAACCCTGCACGCAATAAATACACGCGAATTGTCATCAGCTTTTTCTTTTTCTTCAAGAGTATCTTTATCAAAAATTTCAAGATATTCCAAATCATGTTTATCTGTCAAAAATCCGTAAGCTGTCTCTTTCAAAACACCAATATCCGTTATGCCTTTACGATAACAAGCTTTTATATTTTTAAGAATTTTGCTTAAAACAAGCGCATCTTCTCTGCCTTCATCCGACAAATATTTATTTCTTGAACTCAGTGCAAGTCCTGATTCTTCTCTCACAATCGGACATTCAACAATTTCAACCGGAACATTCAAATCTCTAACCATTTTTTTTATTATAACCGCTTGCTGGGCATCTTTTTGTCCAAAAAATCCAAAATCCGGCTGTACAATATTAAACAGTTTCAGAACAACTGTGCAAACACCGTCAAAATGTCCTGTTCTTGATTTTCCGCAAAGTTTATTCACATAGAAAAACGGCGGACAAACGTATGTTAAATTATCATTGGAAAGCCTCTGACCCTTACCGTACATAACTTCGGGAGACGGTGCAAAAACAATATCAACACCCGCTTGAGTACATAATTCATAATCTTTATCCAATGTCCGCGGATACTGATTATAATCCTCCGAAGGCCCGAACTGTATCGGATTTACGAATACAGACACAACTACTTTGTCACAGCTCTCTTTGGCTTTTTTAATCAGGCTTAAATGTCCCTGATGCAAAGCCCCCATTGTCGGTACCAAGCCGACTTTCAAACCTTTCCATTCTCTCCTTATTTTCCTTAGTTCTTCTATTTCGTGGAGCAGCATAATTTTTCACTCTCTTTCTTATCCAATTCAAAAGATTCTTTTTCCGAAGGAAAAATCTCATCTTTAACTTCTTTTATATACTTTTCGGCAGCACTAAGAACCGTATGATGAATATCGGCGTATTTTTTTACAAACTTCGGCGTAAAATCGGTAAATTTCCCGAGAATATCATCAATTACGACAATTTGTCCCGAACAATGTATTCCTGCACCTATTCCTATCGTCGGGATATTGAGATTTTCGGTAATGTATTTGGCACTCTCGGCCGGCATTAACTCAAGTACAACCGCAAAACAGCCTGCTTCTTCCAATTTTTTTGCACTCATAAGTATTTCTTCCGTTTTTTCGGAAGTTTTACCCTGAATTTTGTGCCCGCCTATCGTATTCATTAACTGTGGAGTGAAACCAAGATGTCCCAATACAGGAATACCGGATTCCGTACATCTTTTTACAAGCTTTAATATATGCTCATTACATCCTTCCAGTTTAACACCTGATGCACCTGCCTTTATCATCTTTGAAGCATTTTCCAAACCTTGTTCTATCGAAAGATTATAACTCATAAAAGGCATATCGCCTATGATAAATGAGTTTTTAGCACCTTTTGCAACCGCTTTTACAAAAATAAGCATTTCGTCAATCGTAATATTATAAGTATTTTCGTATCCCAGAGCTACCATTGCCAGAGAATCTCCGACAAGAATACCGTCAATCCCGGCTTCTTCCAGAACCTGTGCGGTTGAATAATCATACGCGGTAAGCATAGTTATTTTTTCGTTATTGTCTTTTAATTTTTGAAACGTATTTACTGTTTTCATATTTATCTTTTAACGGCCCGTCTGTACCAATAATATACTGCTCTTGCAACTCTGCGGGAACTATGTCTTACAAGCCCCTGTTTATTTTCCTGAATTAATTTTTGAGAAACAACTTCTATACCTATAGGTGCAATATTTTCCATATCAAGCCTTACGGGAATTGAACCGCTTTTTGCATAACCTTCCGAAATATTATCGGGCAAAACATCATTAACCAGAACCGCATCAATAATTTTTCTGCCGTTCGCATGTGTTATCAATGCATTAACATGGCTTGCAACCGAATAATTATCAGTTTCACCGGGTTGTGTCATTATATTGCATACATAAATCTTTTTGGCATGTGATTTATCTATGGCATCTGCTATACCGTTTACAAGAAGATTAGGAATTACACTTGTATACAAACTTCCCGGGCCAAGTATAATTAAATCGGCCTCTTTTATAGCCGTTATTGCTTCCGGTAAAGCTTTGCAATGCTCGGGTTCAGTAAAAAGACATTTAATTTTTCCGTGCGCTTCGGGTATATTTGATTCTCCGTGTATAATTCTTCCGTCCTCAAAAACAGCCGCCAGCTTCATATCATCCAATGTTGCCGGAAGGACAACACCGCGGATATTTAAAACATTTGACGATTCTTTTACAGCTCTTACCATATCACCAGTAATAGAGCATAATGCCGTCAAAAACAGATTACCGAAACTGTGCCCTTCAAGTCCTTCTCCGTTTTTAAAACGATATTGAAAAAGTTCCGTTATTAAATCTTCATCATCAGCCAGAGCCGCAATACAGTTTCTTATATCGCCGGGAGGAAGAATTCCCATTTCTTCACGCAATCTGCCCGAGCTTCCGCCGTCATCGCCAACGGTTACTATTGCAGTTATATTATTTGTGTATTTTTTTATACCGCGAAGAAGCATCGAAAGCCCTGTTCCGCCCCCGATAGCAACAATTTTGGCTCCTTTATTGAGTTTTCTTCTTCTATATAATTTTTCCAGTATAGAATTATTTCCTTTACGGGAATCCATATCCATTATAGAAAGAGTGGTTTTCTGCCAGCCTTTAAAAAAGATTACGGAACCGACAAGAATAAATACTGCCGCCAAAAAATTAGACGGAAGAACTAAGGCCGCTTTTCTGATAAGTTCCAGCGTAAGATAGATAGGACGAACATTGGCAAGCACCATAAAGCCGAGAACAATCATTATTGAACCCAGAAAGATTAGGAAAAACCATCTTTTTACTTCCAGACCCGGAATAAGCCAGCCGACATCTTTTGTTACTTTAACATTATTTTTAAAATTAAAAGCCATAATTTAGTCCACCCAGCCTGAACTCTTTGCATTGATATAGTTAACGGGAGCTGGAGTTATGTAATTTCTCGCCTGTCTTATCAAATCAATTGAGTTCTGGTATTTATTTGAAAAATGAATAGTGTTTACTTCCGTAAAGCTCATTCCGCCAAGATTGTTACGGATTTGAGAAGTATGCAGAAGATGTTGAAAACGTTTTATTAATTCGTAATTATTCGTATTATCAGGAACGGAATAATCAATTGTTAAATCAGGATTATAAGTCTTTTCAAGATTAATTTCCTGAGCTGTTTGTATATTAATATAATCGCCGACTTTAGAAGTTATATCGCCGGCAGGAGCATAATATACAAGCCATTCCGAGCATTTTTTAACTGCTTTGGCAATTGCACAGGAGAATTGAAAATCTTCTCCTGCAAGTTTATACATAGCCCCGTGAGGTCTTACATGTTCAATACTAAGCCCGTAAGCTTTTGCGAAAGACATCATTGCACCAACCTGGTAAACTACCAGCGCTTCCAGTTCATCTTCTTTTAATTCTACGGGTCTGTAGCCAAAGCCCTGTATATCGTTAAATCCTATATGTGCACCTATTGCAACATTTTTTTCTTTTGCTTTTAGCATTGCATCTTTGATTGTTACCGGATCTCCGGCGTGAAAACCGCAGGAAATATTGACAGAGCTTACATAATCCAAAAGCTCATATTCCCTTACATTTTTGTATACTCCGTAGGCTTGCGCCAAATCACAATTAAAATCGATATTTTTAACAGATTTTTTTTCTAATGTTTCCTGCATTCTTTTCCCCCGTTTATACATAAATTATACAACCAAAAGAATATTTTGCTACGGGATTTTACTATTATTTTACAATTTGAGGAAATTTGCGGACTTATAAATAAAAAAATTGTCAGATACAAATTTTATATCTGGCAAAATTCTAATGTAACA
>CALUPJ010000045.1 GCA_944322555.1 Candidatus Gastranaerophilales bacterium
TTATATTGTTAAACATTACAGTTGATTAGCGAATGCAGTACCGGTTTCGAGTTTCTTTGTACCACTTTCAAAAAAAAACAAAAAAGTGGTGATAAAAAGAATCGGTATGTAAATTTTTGTAACAAAACAACCGAAAAAGCTAAAGTTTTCTGAAAAAATGCCGTAAATATAAGTGTCAATGTAACACAATACCTATTGTGTTACATTGAGTTGGGAATTACGGAGTAGGTATTTTTATAAAATTTATAAATAATTAAGATAAAATAAAATATTATTTACAAAATAAAAAAGCGGGATTATATGTCCCGCTAAAATACCTTATTCAGTAAATCTCTTTTATGCTTTGCTCTCACCTTTATCTTTGACCTTTACGTCCTCTTCTTTCTCTTTATCGGCACTTTTGGCCTCAGCCTTTTTATCCTGCTCTTCTACATACATCGTTGCAAATTGTGCATACAAATCGTTGTCTTGTAGAATTTCATCTATATCTATGCCATTTTCATCAATATCAACCTCTGTATATTTGTCAGTATCAATATCATATTTTCTGGCTTGATTTTCATCAAGTTTACGAATTCCCAAATCATTTGCTAAATATGCTTTTAATACGTTTGCGCTTACTTCTGTTGACATAATATTGTCTCCTTAATGTTTGGTTTTTCATCTTACATATATTTAAAGTATATAAAATTTATCTAATTTCAAGTTTTATAAAAAATGTTACAAATCTTTACAAAACAGATAATTTTGTTATCTGGCCATATCTAAATGTTTTTTTTCGTTAATGAGCGTGTCATATATCCAATCAGGTATAAAATTTTTACCTAAAATAATCTGTCCGTTCATAATGTTTGGCGCATGGAAATCAGAACCGCCTGTTACAATAAGTCCTAAATTTTCAGCCATAGATGAGAAGTATTCTACAATAGCGGGAGAATGTTTCCTGTGATAAGCCTCAATCCCTCTTAAACCGCAATTCATAAGTTCTTTGATGAGAGTTTCGGCTATGTCAATGTCATATGGGTGTGCAATTACAGGCACACCGCCGGAATCATAAATAACTTCTACCGCGTCAAAGGGTGATACGGTTTTTCTTTCTACGTACACAGGCGAAGCTCTGTGAATATACTTACTGTATGCTTCCATAACATTGCTTGTTCCGCCGGCATTGGTTATAGCTTTTGCAATATGAGGACGCCCGATACTTCCTCCTTCTGCAACCATGTTCTTTACATCTTCAAACGCAATCTTAATACCTTCTTTTTTAGCCAATAGATGCAATATTTCTTTCGTTTGTTTAATACGAGCCTGCTGTTGTACTTTTAAGAGATTTTTGAAATCACTTTTTGTTACATCCGGAAAATATCCGAGAATATGAACTTCATAGTCTTTATAAAGCGTATTAACTTCTATTCCCTGAATTATTTTCAAATCAACATCTTTTGTCTTTAAGTATTCTTTTGCAGCGTCATAAGATAAAATATTATCATGATCTGTAAGTGAAATGGCCTGCAAACCTGCTTCTAAAGCCAAGTCCACAATTTTTTCGGGAGAAAAAACCCCGTCAGAAAAATAAGTGTGTATGTGAAAATCTCCCTTCACACGACACCTCCCGGATTATTCACTTTGTCCTCACTTTCATATTTACTGTTGTCAATTGTTAAATTAATTCTTTTTATTTGCAGAGCTTTCGTTTTGTCTATAATAACTTCAACGCCGTTAATCTGTGCTATAGGTGTTTCTGATATTTCGTATCTTTCGGGCAAACCTGTCGAAAGTCGTTTTAATGAGGTCGCAAACTCCATTCCTATAACACTGTCCTCTGCTCCGCAAAAACCTGCATCTGTTATATAGGCCATACCATTGTAAATTTTTTCATCAGCGGTTTGAACATGCGTATGTGTTCCGAAAAAGCATTTTATAAGCGCATTTTCTTCCGTATTAAACTCTTTTGTAAGATATTTAGAGAAACATATTTTTTCAGCCGTAGCTTCAGCATGAAAATCTATTATAATATGTTTAACACCTTCCTTTTTAAGCTGATTTATTTTTTCTGTAACAACAGTCCAGGGGGAATCCAGCGGAGGCATGAAAACCCTGCCTAATGTATTTATAACTGCGATTTTTTCATTTTTAACCGCAAAAATTTTGCACCCCAATCCCTTGGTTCCTTCCGGATAATTAATCGGACGCACAAGTTTTTCGGCGGTGTCAATATACTCATAAATATCCTTTTTATCCCAAATATGATTTCCGGAAGTAAAACAATCTATGCCGGATATCGATAAATCTTCATAATTCTTTTTGGTAAGTCCGAATCCGTGTGAAGCATTTTCTATGTTTGCGATAACAAAATCAGGTTTTTCGCTGCCGGGAATATTTTTCAAATACAATTTAACGGCATTACGCCCTTGTCTGCCCGTAATGTCACCGAAAAATAAAATTTTAATTGTATCAGTATTATTACCCATAATATAAATGTCATAGAGGAGAAGGTTGTTCTCCTCTATGTCCTATTTTGCAATTTCCGTTGTTCTAAATTCTCTTACAACCGTAACTTTTATCTGTCCGGGATAATCAAGTTCATCTTCAATTTTCTTTGCAATATCTCTTGCCAGCTTTTGTGATGCCAAATCATCAAACATTTCTGATTGAACAATGACACGAACTTCGCGTCCGGCTTGTACCGCAAAAGATTGCTTAATGCCTTCATATCCGTTTACAATTTCTTCGATTTTTTGCAAGCGTTTAATATATATTTCCAATGTATCTCTTCTTGCACCGGGTCGCCCTGCTGAAATGGCATCCGCAAGTTTTACGAGAACAGCTTCTATTGTATTAGCTGTAACATCATCATGATGAGCTTCGATAGCGTGTATAACTTCCGGTTTTTCGCCGTAGCGCATTGCTAATTCTACACCAAGTTGGATATGTGTACCTTCCTGGGTTTGGTCAACGGCTTTGCCTATGTCATGAAGAAGGCCTGCACGCTTTGCAACATAAACATTTGCCCCGAGTTCGGCGGCAAGCATCCCTGCAATATGTCCGACTTCCAGAGAATGTTTCAGTACATTTTGACCGTAACTGGTTCTGTAATACAGACGTCCTAAATTTTTTATGAGTTCTTTGTTTAACCCCATAATGCCCATATCCAGAGCTGCATTTTCACCCTCTTTCATAATTTTCTTTTCAACTTCTTCTCTTGATTTCTCAACAGTTTCTTCGATTCTTACGGGGTGAATACGCCCATCTTGAATAAGTTTTTCCAGCGCAATTTTAGCGATTTCTCTTCTAACAGGATCGAATGCTGATAAAACTACGGCCTCAGGTGTATCATCAATAATTAAATCAACTCCAGTCAGGGTTTCCAATGTCCTTATATTTCGTCCTTCACGACCTATTATGCGCCCTTTCATTTCGTCATTTGGCAGAGATACAACCGAAACTGTAGATTCAACTACCTGTTCCATCATACATCTTTGCATTGTTGTAGATAAAATTTCTTTCGATTTCTCTAAAGCATCTTCTCTGATTTTTGCTTCATTTTCTCGTATTAATTGAAGTTTTTCCTGAGCCAAGTCATTTTTTAACTGCTCAAGAAGCATTCTTTTAGCATCATCAGCAGACATTCCCGCAATTCTTTCAAGCTCTGCAGTTTGTTTTTGGACTATTTCTGCAAGATAATCCTCTTTTTCAATCATTCGTTCTTTAAGCTTGTCCAGTTCAAGCTCTTTGTCAGTAACTTCTTGAATTTTTGTTTCCAGCATATCCTCTCTTTTTGATAATTTGTTTTCAATACTGGCAAATTCTCTTCTGCGTTCTCTTTCATCTTCATTAAGCTGTTCTCTTTCGCTTTGCAAAGCTTCTTTTGCTTTTATCATAGCTTCTTTTTGCAGAATGGCTTCTTTTTCAGATAAATCTTTTTTTGTCTGCTCTGTTTGGAATACCAAATTTTTGTACTTAACTCTTTGCACGGCAATTACAGCAATCAGTATAACCAATACAATAATTGCAACGGTTAATAATGCATTCATTTAGCACCTTTTCCTTTTCTATTTTTTTATATATACACGATATCCGGGCACATATAACCTACCCGGCAGATATCAAATATTCTTAATAATCTTTTTTATCGCATATATTTTCAAAAATTTTATACTACTACTAACTTAATCTTACCATATAAATAGAAATTTGTATATAAAAAAAGAGTTATCTTATGATAACTCTTTTTTAGGTATTATTTTAATCTTCATCAACATCTGTTAGCTTAATCAAATGCCAGCCGAATTGGGTCTGGACAGGTTTTGAAATTTCACCTTTTTTCATTGCAAAAACTGCTTCTTCAAACGGCTTAACCATCATTCCCTTACCGAACCATCTTAAATCACCGCCGTTGCGCCCTGAAGGGCATTTTGAATACTCCTTTGCCAAATCTTCAAACGCAATTCCGTTTTGAATGTCTAATAAAAGATTCTCCGCTTGTTCTTCAGTATCTACTAAAATATGACTTGCTCTTACTTTCATACTAATCTCCTTTTAAAACTGCTAAAAAATTTTAGCATAAAAAATAAAAAAAGGATAGACTAATCTATCCTTTCCTATAAAAAAAAGGCTAACCGATTGGCTAGCCGTAAATATCAACCAACAATTTCTTTTATCTCTGTTTGCAGATTCTTTGAATCTATCTTGATGCTTGGTCCCATTGTTGTTGTCAAATAGATTGACTTAACATAAGTTCCCTTTGCAGCCGAAGGTTTTGCTCTAAGAACCGCATCAACCAGTGTGCCGTAGTTCTTAACCAAATCTTCATTAGCAAACTGTACTTTCCCGATAGGACAGTGAATCATACCCTGCTTATCAGCTCTGAATTCAACTTTACCTGCTTTAGCATCTTTAACAGCTTTTGCTATATCTAATGTAACAGTTCCTGTCTTAGGGTTAGGCATCAAACCTTTCGGTCCCAGAACTCTACCTAATTTACCCAACATTCCCATACAGTCGGGAGTTGCGATTAATGTATCGAATTCAAACCAACCGCCCGCAATCTTATCGATTATATCTTCCGTTCCGTAGAAGTCTGCACCTGCATCCTTAGCTTCGTTAACCTTGGGTCCTTTTGCGATAACGCAAACACGAACTTCTTTTCCCAAGCCCGCAGGTAAGACAACGGTTGAGCGGATTTGTTGTTCAGCGTGTTTAACTTCAATACCTAAT